>NZ_JASATU010000037.1:0-85479 GCF_032906605.1 Leptothoe sp. LEGE 181152 | reverse complement strand
GGGTCACCTCTAGCGCTTCGGGTAGTAGCTCCGGTAGTTGCTTGGCCAGTTCTCTGAGCGCAGAAGCACGGGAGGACTCTGATTGTATCGAACGGGTCACCTCTAGCGCTTCGGGTAGTAGCTCCGGTAGTTGCTTGGCCAGTTCTCTGAGCGCAGAAGCACGGGAGGACTCTGATTGTATCGAACGGGTCACCTCTAGCGCTTCGGGTAGTAGCTCCGGCAGGTGCTTGGCCAGTTCTCTGAGCGCAGAAGCACGGGAGGACTCTGATTGTATCGAACGGGTCACCTCCAATGCTTCGGGCAGTAACTCCGGTGGCAGTTGTTTCACCAGTTCTCTGAGCGCATCAGCACGGTCAGGCTCATCTTGTATCGAGTGGGTTACCTCTAGCGCTTCGGGCAGTAGCTCTGGCAGGTGCTTCGATAGTTTTCTCAGTGCATAGGCATATAGATATTCAGACTGAAAAGCGGCAATAGTTTCACGAACCTTAGGCACTAATGACTTTGGCAAATATGGAAAAATCTTCTCAAGAGCGACAATTTTCTTAATAGGGTCTTGCAACTGTTGTACATATGCCAGGCTCTGTGTTGGTTGCCAAAGATTTTCTTCTAACAGTGCTGCTACCATTTCGGCAGGGATGCTCTGGGCTAGACTGTTGAGTGACATTTTCATCAGTGCATAGCAACATTGCAGATAGATAGCACGGCAGGGCTCAGCACTAAATAGTGATGATGCCAAATTCCATGCTCGACTAATATCAGTCACAAAGTAAGAACTTTGCCCCAGAGCATCACAGGCTTCGTACCAGCCATTCCGACCCCCATCATTCGTCTCTTGTAGCAGGCTATGTACTTCCTCTGCTTGTCCCGCTTTTTCTAAATGCCAGGTAAGCCGTCCATGGATATACCCATCATCCGGCAATGTATGCCATAGGTTATCTTTTGCTTTGCGTTTATAAGCTGTTAGAAGTTTGGCATGGGCTGTTTCCAATTCAATGCCTAATCCTGATAGCTCTCCCGGTATGGCTGGTTCAGGACTACTCACCAACACTTTTTGAGCCAGATCATGCATCAAATCATGCATGCGATACCCTAACTTACCGTCGTCCTGCCGCGCCCCTGCTAGCAACAACGCCTTAGCTCGAAACGTTCTCAAAATTCCGGTTGCTTGACGATCAGACACTTGCCATAAAGTAGCCGCCATCCCCTGGGTAATGGTGACATCCTCAGGTACAATGCCAAGCCAGGCAAATCGTTCTCGCTGCTCGTCTGAGAGTTGTCTTAGACTCAAATTAAACGATGCAACTAAACTATGTTTTCGTCGTTTAGCTTCACTAATTTTTTCTGTTCCTACTCGGTCCAGAGATTCTAACCGGCACACCTCTGCCCTCAGATCATCTAAAATTTCAGTCCAGGTAGCTCCGTATTCCACCTGTGCAGCCGCTAGTTCCAGGGCTAATGGCAAATAGCCGACTTCTTTTGCCAGGGTCCTAGCACTAACCTTTTCTGCTTCGCTCAGGCTCTCTCCAATCGCCTGAGACATTAACTTCAATGACTGGTCTGGAGTCATCACATCCAGGTCATATCGGGCAGCGCCTTCAATGGGTGCCTCACGAGTGGTAATCAGCACACAACATTCCGCCCCACCCACTCGAAAATATTCGGCATCTTCTGAGTTCCATACATCGTCTACCACCAGCAGAGCACGCTTGTCGTACAGCTGAGTTTGTAAATGTGTAGAGGCCGCTTCTTTAGTAACAGGCTTGTATTCGTGGTCGCCTAAAGCCTGTATCCAGCTACTTAAAAGTGGTAGCAAATCAGGTGTTTGACCTAAAGTTACCCAAAAAATACCATCTGGAAATTGGGATTGAACTTCTCGATCATGGGCAATAGCAGCTGCTAAAACCGACTTACCAATGCCACCCAGGCCATATATGGCACTAACAACTAGCGTGCCTGGTTTGCTGGCACTGGTAAATGTGGCCGGGTCCAGACGACCCACTTGAGCTAATACATTCGCTTTGATCGCGTCTCGATATTCGGGACGGTCTACAAAGTAACTGGGTAATGGCGGTGCTTGAAATGGTTTGCCCTCTTTCAGACCACTCGGTCCAGTAAAAATTTCTGAGAGTGTAAAATCTGATTCAACAACCTCACCTTGCTCAGTTCGCTGGGGTCTGCGAAAAATAACCTTTACGGCATCGGGTTTAGATGTGGTTTTAATTTTTGGTGGCGGCAACTGTGCCGTGCGCATCGCACCATGCATACGGCTAATACCACTAGCATTCAGCTCCACCTGCTGCATAATGCGAAAGATTTCGGCAATCGTATGATTTCGCTTAGTGGAAATAATATCTTCTGGTTCTTGCTCTAAATCAACTAAGGGCTCACCAAAACTGATGATTTCCACTCGATCTGGATACACATCGATGCGGGTAGGTTGCTCTGCTTGTTGACTCTCATACTCTCTGTGAATCAGAGCATTAGCCAAAGCTTCTTTGAGGGCAATCTCTGGAATTTCGAGATCGTCCCTAGACCCTGTACCAATCTTGCCTGTTTTACTTAAACCTGCATCTTCCCTCAGGAAGTTCATCCCAATTTCTAGCAGATTGAGTAAATTATCGTTCTCGCGTCTTGGACTGGCATTGGCGTCTCCTCGATTAGGACTGTCATACACGCATAATGCCAAACCACAGGCTGCAAATTTGTTGACTAAGAATGCCCTTGGTGCAAAACAGAAAAATGCCCCAAGAGCCGGGCTGTCATCATGTAACAGTCCAAGATAGCCAAGGTGATCGACCGTAGACGCTCGCAAAACGTTTTCCTGTCTCAACGCATCCCGAGCTTGAGGTTGGGTTAGAAAAAAATCAAGCAATTTTTGGTCTAAATCTTGAACTCCGTACGTTAAGACAGGACGGCGATCAAAACTCAGGTGAGAATACTCCCCTAAAAATTGAAGCTTTGATGCGATCGATGGTTTTGCAACAGGCTGCCCGACAGTTTCAGACAACTGTTCTGATTCTTTAGATATTTCTGCCAGCGCACTCTCAAGCTGTGTTTGTAGATCTTTAGGACTGGATACTTGATAGATAGCTAAATTTGAAGACTCTGCTTCTACATATTCCTTAAGTGCCGTCTGTCTAGGGATCAATGGCCCTTGAGCCATAATAAACGTTATATCTGGAGACTCTGTAGGCGCAGGCAAATCAAAGACAATAATCTTTTGTCCAGCATCAGCGGCTGCCTTAAGCTCAAACTCAGTATGGCTAATCTCTGGCTCCTCATAAAGCTGGCCATAAAAGTTACCCAACAAGGCTACGTAAACACCACAGCTATCGACAGCAGTTTTACAAGCCTCCGGCGTAGGCTCACTGGCAAAGCAAACTTCTTGCCTATCAACGGCTACCCAAGGAGAAGACGCATTTTCAATACATTGCTTAGCGGCGATGCGATATTCCCGAACTGTAGAATCGTCTGAATCACCAATAAAAACAACACTGGAATTAATCGCAGGCTTGTAATGGCGATTTCTCAGCAGTTTTATCTTGTCCGCGTCATGAACCGTACTACGCTCAGGTGCTAAAAAACCGGCGTCTACCAGTTCGTCTTTAACCTGTTCAAACAGCGTTTCTAAGGTAATAAATGGCTGCTGATTATCAATACCAGTTTGAATAACGTCAATCAGCTTGCCAGAAAAAGCAGTGTATCTCTCCCCTTCTGGAGCATCGGCCATGCGGTTGCTGGGAACTGCTGCGATGGTATACGTTCCCTTAATATCAATACGTTCTTTGATATAGCTAGAGGTATCAGACATCAAAGCCCGACCACTAAAACAGCTATCGATAATTAATAGTTTCCGCGTGGCTGGAGAACCGGCAATGGCCTCTTTCACCTTCTCGAACTGAAGACCATCAAAGTGAGAACTGTCCCGAGTAGTATCACCAACGGTTAGTACAAGTTTATTCTTACCTTTTCCAATCAGGCCATGCCCTGAGTAGTAAACAATCAGAGTATCCGTAGCCTGCTTTGCCTTATTTGCCAGCCTAGTTGCTACAACCGAAGCACTTGCTTCATCCAGGATCTTCGTCACGTTAGACAGAGGAATACCAATAATCTGGTAGTCCTGCAGCAAATTTGCTAAATCATTAACGTTGTTGACGACTCCCGGTAACGGGCAAAGCTCTTGATCTTTGGGAAATTGGCTAGTCCCTATCAATATCGCCTGGGTTTCTTCAGGGATAATCGATAGCATCAATCACCAGCCTCTAAAGATTTAACCTTATTCATCACCTGCTCTACAAACAGGTCCATTTCGGGCAAATTCTCTGCCGTGACTTCAACAAAGGTACCCTCCGCAATTTGTACCTTCATGGTCACTTTCGGTCGAGTACTCTGAATCCACACATGGATTGCTTTAACCAGCTCAACCACAGCCTTAGACGCTAAAACCACAGACAGTACTGTAATTGGGTCAATGCCCATTTTCCCTGGCTCAGCATCTCCCAACTCAGGCTTAAGCTGCTTTAGTCCAGCAATCTGTTCCTGCTGAATCCAATCCTGTAAAGAAGCCAGGGTTTCCTCATTTGCCTCAGAACCTTGCAGTTCTAGACCTAATGCAACATCTGCCATGCAACTCAGCCTGTCTAATCAATTTTTGCTGGTTACAGTTTAGTCGACCTCTCCAGAGATGTCTCTAAATCAGCTATTAAAATTTAAACGCAGATTTTTCAAGCGTTTTCCAAGATATTGAACAGCCCTGAGGTAAAGTTCTACCATTCTGTCACTCTTCAAAAACGAGCAATCATAACGTAACGGCATCTTCTTCAAAGCAGGTGCTGTAGTACGAATATTCAGACAGGTCAATTAGCTACAGCAAAGTATTTCTCTAGAGCATCCCAAAAACCTGTTTGGCTTCAAATGTCGAAACCAAACAGGTTGAAAAGTATATGAAGTTGTCTATCAGGCCCCTATGCCATCAAACGACGACGCATCATCAGGCTAGCGAAAGCAGTCAGCCCCAACAAAATACCAGGTTCAGGTGTTTGAGCAGTATCTTCCCCTTCCTCAAAGTCAAAGGACTTATCGCTAAAGCGGAAGGAATAGTTATCGGTCTCAAACCCACCACCACCAGTTTGAGTAATTTTGATTCGATTAAACAGACCGTCTACTTCATTAGCATAGAAGTGAACGTAACCGTTGTACTCGTTATTGTGATGGGCTGCTTGGGTGGGCAGCTTAGAGTCACTCGAACCAAAGACATTGTTATAGTCAAACAAACCTAGACTAGTTTCAACGCCATTGTCGTCAACTTTCAAGAACTCAAACTTGTTCTCAGGACTCAAGGCTCCCCAGTTCATTCCAAAGTAGTTAAGACTACTTGCTAAATCAACAGTGACCGAATTACCTTGAAAAACAGCTAAATAATCGGAGGTATTTTTCTCAGCAT
Source organism: Leptothoe sp. LEGE 181152 (assembly GCF_032906605.1). Lineage (NCBI taxonomy): Bacteria > Bacillati > Cyanobacteriota > Cyanophyceae > Nodosilineales > Cymatolegaceae > Leptothoe > Leptothoe sp. LEGE 181152. The sequence goes on along the minus strand of NZ_JASATU010000037.1, from coordinate 80,036 downwards.
TGGCACCAGTAGGTGCCCATTTGTCACTTTTAACATCTGTTCTATCAACACCCAGGGCCTTATCAAAGGTGAATATCATCGACTCATCGCCAAAGGTATAGGCATTGGCTTTGCCAGCCACAGACTCGCGAGCACTGGGATCATTAAAGTCAATGGTAACCACCCCTTCGTTGTAATAGAAATCAGAAAAGGCTCCCAGGGTACCGTTGGGGTCATCGAGCAGGTTAACGCCCTTAGTCACTTTAGCGGTGATGCCATCAATGGTGAACTCGCTGTAAACAGGCAAAGATGCATCATCAAAATCGTCTGCCTGGGCCAGGGGCGCAACTGTTAGGGGAGCTGCTACAGCAACGGTTGCAGCCAGCAACATCTGGTAAATACGCTTCATAGTGGGAGTGCTTTATTTGATACTGAATGAATGATTTAGAGTGGATGTCGCAGATGTGCTTTCTGCTACATGCATGCAATCAGTATCACCAGCAAGGGGCTCCACCCCTAACAGGAAAAACCCCTAAAATAGGCGCATTAGAACTTTAGTTGGTTTTTCTAGGATTAACATTAAATTGAAACAACAATCGTGTATTTGTCAGTAAATATATTTAGAAAACCTCTTAACCAACAAGTTACTTAAAAGGTTTGTTCTAGTTAGCTTAACTGAGTCCATAGCATTGGCTTACGTCTTATTTCGGACTCGGATTAGACACAGTTTCTTGTCAGCCTTGCTAATTGCATAAATTTTATTCAAACCAATTTATGCAAATTAAAAGAGTAACCGGTGAAGAGTGGATTCTCTTCACCGGTTACCCTTGATCAACCGATATGTCTAGCTTTTTAGTCCTACGTTGTTGCCCTAGACCTGCGGCATCTTTTCATGCCAGGGTGTGGCTTGTTCGTAGGCCGATGCTACTTCAAATAAGGTGTCTTCTCGCAGGGCATTGCCAATGAGTTGCATACCAATGGGTAACCCAGACTCATCAAACCCACAGGGTAGACTGATACCGGGTAAACCCGCCAGATTCACTGTAATTGTCATCAAGTCAGACAAATACATGCTGAGGGGGTCGTTCACTTTATCTCCGGCTTTAAAGGCGGTGCTGGGTACCGTGGGGGTGAGCAACACATCCACGTCTTTAAATGCGGCTTCAAAATCTTGCTTGATCAGGGTGCGCACCTTTTGTGCCTGGAGATAATAGGCGTCATAGTAACCGGCAGAGAGGGCATAGGTGCCGATCATGATGCGACGTTTCACTTCTGCGCCAAACCCTTCAGCTCGGGTTTGTTTGTACATGGACAGCAGGTTGTCGGTCTCAGCCCGCTGACCGTAGCGAACACCGTCATAGCGAGCCAGGTTTGATGAGGCTTCTGACGGGGCGATGATGTAATAGGTGGGCAGACCATATTTGAAGTTGGGACAGGAAATTTCAACAATCTTGGCCCCCAGGTCCTTCATTTGCTCAATGGCCGCCTCCATGGCCTGGGCCACATCACCGTCCAGACCTTCGCCAAAGGTTTCTTTAATCAAACCAATGCGCTTGCCTTTGAGGTCGGTTTTTAGGTGCTGGGTATAGTCAGGAATCTTGACATTCAAGCTGGTGGAATCTTTGGTGTCATGGCCTGCGATCGCACCCAGCAAAATCGCGGCATCCTCCACCGTACGACTAAAGGGACCAATCTGATCCAACGATGAGGCAAAGGCCACCAATCCGTAGCGGGACACCAACCCATAGGTGGGCTTCATCCCCACCACACCACAATAGGCCGCAGGCTGACGGATAGATCCCCCCGTATCTGACCCCAGGGAAATCGGGGCCTGATCAGCAGCTACAGCAGCAGCAGAGCCCCCAGAAGAGCCCCCGGGAACACGGGTTGTATCCCAGGGATTGGCGGTGAGCTGATAGGCAGAGTTTTCGGTGGAGCTGCCCATGGCAAACTCATCCATGTTGGTTTTACCCAGGAAAATTGCTCCAGCATCGGCTAAGCGCTGGGTTACTGTCGATTCATAGGGCGGAATAAAGCCCTCCAAAATCTTTGAAGCACAGGTGGTGCGAATGCCTTTAGTGCAAAGGTTATCCTTAAGAGCAATGGGGATACCGGCCAGGGGTCTGAGGGCCTCGCCTGCTGCGATCTCACTATCTACCTGCTGGGCCTGAGCCAATGCCTTATCAGCCGTTACAGCCAAAAAACTATGTAATTTAGGCTCTAGCGCCTGCAATCGATCTAGATATGCTTGAGTAATTTCAACCGCAGTACGCTCTTTTTGGGTGAGCTGTCGCTGCAACTTGCGGATGACTGACATTCGGGCTCCTTCAGTATGCCTAGCAATTCCAAGCTAACAGTATAGGTGGGAATGGCGGCAATGGGACTAATGGGTCAGCCAGCTACAGAATTCATCATGCCCATGATAAATAGCGTTTCTACCACGAAAATTTACTCTGACGACGTTAATTTTTCGGATCAATCTGGTGGGTTCACTAAAGTAGTAGTAAGCGCTTTTCTAAGCAATGCTTTTAGGCGTAATAGCCTGGATATAGGTCTAAGCTGCCCATGAATGTTTTTAGGTAAATGTGTAGCCAGGTACAATCTTTCTTATTATTTTTCTATTAAATCTTTAATGGATACTTAGTGTATTTAGTAACTAAGTCCTACAAAGACACGTCCATACTGGCCCCGCTTGTTTCCCTGATAATCATCGCGATTGTTGATTCTGTTTCATAATCGTTTATGCTCCTTTTTCGTTCTACTCCTAAGCCCATTTGGCGTCAGACCTGGCTGCGACTGTTGCTGTTGTCCGGCAGTACCCTTGGGGTTATGTTTCTGGTTATCCCCCGACTACCTGCCGAATGGGCAGTGGCACCTGGAACACTAGCAGGGTCTCCAGAACAAACCGTGGATGGTGCAGTTATTGAAGCGGACTCTACAGCGACAGCAGCGCCGATCCAGGTTGCTCAAGCATCCGTGGGCCAGATCAATCCAGAAGGGGTGGTGCGGCCTTACATTGCGCTAACCCGATTTAGTCATGGTCTGACGGAGCGTGTCTTGGAAAAGAAGCAATGGGGGTCTGGTTATGAGCGTGCGATCGCCCTCGCTCAAGAAGCGTTATCCCTACGCAAACAAGGCAGCAATATTGAACTGAGCCAACGGGAAAAAGCCCTCTGGCAACAAGCAATTTGGGCACTTGAGTCCGTCAATAGTGATTCAGAAGAATATTCTCAAGCCCAGGCTAAGCTCAAGGAATATAGCAACGTTGCCACATTTGTGAGTCGTCGCATTGAGCAGCAGCGTTCTGACTTCTTGATACCGATTGCGTCTGCATTGGGCAATCCTAATACTGTCCGTATTTCCCTGTGTCAGCTAGGCACCAGCGAGTGTCGGGGCTATCGAGGTGATGTTCCTCCCCTGAGCCTGGCTAGCTTGGTAAAACTGCCTATTGCCGTTGCTTTGATGCATCAGGTCACCAACGGTCAGGCAAATTTAGACGATCAAATTTACATTGACCCCAGCAACTTTACAGAGAATGCCCAGGGTGCCAAGATTTTTGTTGACAAGACCTACACCCTGCGAGAGGTGATGGTGCGAATGATTACTGAGAGTAATAACATCGCCACCAATCAGCTGATCGATTACCTGGGGTACGACACCATCAACGCTGCCCTCAAAGCAGAAGGTTTCACAAAGACTACAGTGGGCCACAAACTCGTTGGTAGTAGCACCTTTCCCAAAAGTATGGGATCTGGTCGAAACGTTAGCACGGCTGATGAGCTAACTCAGATGATGATGCGCATCTACAGCTTTACCAAAGCCAGCGATGAAGAGATTCTCAACGCATTAGTGGGTCAGTATGACCTTGACTTTGGTTATCGAGCTCTAGTTAGAGAAAAGCCCGATATTTTTTGGATTGGTGAGAAAACCGGGCAAAACTCTTCAGTAATTGGCAGCACCGTGGCGTTCAAGGTCGGTGAAGAGCGCTATGTCATGACCGTCACCATTGATAAAAGCGCCAATCAATTCCGACTGCGTCAGATTATCCGAGATGCGGCTCGCCATGTGCTAGATAATGGTCCTTTAGATCAACAATTCACCTCTAAAATCGCTCAAAAAATTTAAAAATTAGTCATTCACTTTTTCAAGCTGAGCCCATAGAAGGCACTAATGTTCTAATGAAAATTAGAACATAGATGTTTGGGCTATGGCATTTTTATTATGTCTAGAAATCAATTTTTCTAGTCATTTTCTCTATGAAAAAACTGGCTATCAGCGGTGTGAATTGTCCGTTTTAGTGACTAGGTATGACGCTTGAGGTTAACCATCGTTAAAGTGCTGCACTGCTTGGAATAATAGCTGTGAGGCTTAGGGCTTTTATATATATTTGCCCAACTTATGGCGTTGATAGGAATAGGCTTAAGGTGATTCCAACTATCGAGTATCTCAGGACACAAACCCAAAAATAATTTGTTTCAGCCTCTTGTCAAGGATTGGATACACCCTCAAACTAAATAATGAATTAATAAACTGCGCTAGTGAGACGAGCCTGTGAAAAGAGTTCTTTCAATTATTCTTGGCGGTGGTGCTGGCACTCGCCTCTACCCTTTAACGAAGTTTCGTGCAAAGCCCGCAGTTCCCCTAGCAGGTAAATATCGGTTAATTGATATTCCAGTTAGTAACTGTATCAACTCAGAAATATTAAAAATCTACGTTCTCACTCAGTTTAATTCAGCATCGCTCAACAGACATATCACTCGCGCCTACAACTTTTCTCAATTCAGTGATGGTTTTGTGGAAGTGCTGGCTGCCCAGCAAACCCCTGAAAGCCCTAGCTGGTTCCAAGGAACTGCCGATGCCGTCCGTAAGTATCTATGGCTATTCGAAAGCTGGGATGTGGATGAAATTGTCATCCTTTCAGGCGATCATCTCTACCGTATGGATTACAGTCTGTTTGTGGAGCGCCACCGCAGCACTGGCGCTGATGTCACTCTTTCGGTCGTTCCCGTCGGCTACAAAGTTGCGTCTAGCTTCGGTCTAATGAAGATCGATGGCTCCGGTCGTATCGTTGATTTCAATGAGAAGCCCAAGGGTGATGCCTTGGAAGCTATGAAGGTGAATACATGCACCCTCGGTCTGAACCCTGAAGAGGCAAAAGAGAAGCCTTTTATTGCTTCCATGGGTATCTACGTATTTAAGAAACAGACACTGATTGATTTACTACGCCGTTCTCCCGAACAGACGGACTTTGGTAAGGAGATTATTCCAGGCGCTGCCCGTGACTACAATATTCAGGCCTATCTGTTTGATGATTACTGGGAAGATATTGGGACTATTGAAGCCTTTTTCAATTCCAATCTAGCGCTTACTCAACAGCCTCGACCCCCATTTAGTTTCTACGAAGAAGACGCTCCAATTTATACTCGCGCTCGCTATCTTCCCCCGAGCAAAGTTCTCGATTGTAAGATTACTGAGTCCATTGTGGGGGATGGTTGCATCCTTAAAGATTGCCTGATTAATCGCACGGTGATTGGTCTGCGTCAGCGCATTGGAGCAAACTGTGAGATTGATCATGCATTACTCATGGGCTCTGACTACTATGAGTCTGCAACTGAGAGTCATCAGCACTTGACCCGTGGCAAAGTACCGGTGGGCATTGGTGAAGGCACGATTATCAAACAGGCCATTGTTGACAAAAATGCTCGCATTGGCCGGAATGTAAAAATTGTCAATAAAGAAAACATTCAAGAAGCTGAGCGGGAAGATCTCGGATTTTACATCCGTAGTGGTATCGTCGTTGTTCTCAAAAATGCGGTAATTCCTGACGGCATGATTATTTAGCCGTAGTGGGGACTGCCCACCATTCACGGGTATTAAATGTTGCAAAAAGGCCCCCATCACTGGGGGCCTTTCGTAATAAATGTCGTTATTGAATCTTAGGTTTATTCTAGTGGTGTAGCTCTTTGGTGGGCAATGCCTACCCTGCAACGGTTTAAAGATGGATCTTCGCGAAAGTTTCAAAATGGCAATCAAAACCCTGACTGCCAGCAAGCTTCGCAGTACCTTGACGATGTTAGGCATCATCATTGGCAATGCGTCAGTCATCTCAATGGTGGGGTTAGGCGATGGGGGACGTCGCTACATCAATGAGCAAATTCAAAGCTTAGGCCCCAACATTTTATTTATCTTGCCAGGCAACCGAGAAACCCGTGAACTGGGCGGTTTGGAAATTACCCGTAACCTTGTCCTGGAGGATGCCAATGCCATTGCAGAACAGGTCCCTTCGGTGATTGATGTTGCGGCTGAAAACACCACCCCTGGCTTGGCCACATTTCTCAATCGCAATGCCAATGTCAGTGTGATTGGCACTAACCCAGCCTTTATTAATGTCCGCAACTTCGATACAGACCAAGGGCGCTTTATTTCTGATCTAGATATGGAGCGTACCAGTGCGGTTGCTGTTTTAGGCAACTCCCTGGCTAACCGTCTGTTTGACGATCAAGTGCCCCTTGGACAGTCACTCCGCATCAATGATGTTTCCTTTGAAGTTATCGGTGTACTAGCGGTTCAAGGGTCGAACTTGGGCGTTAACTATGATGATGCCGTGATGGTTCCCCTGACTACCCAAGCAAGTCGCCTTGTGGGCCGCACGTCTCCCTTCGGCATCGAGGTTGGTTTTATTTCAGCAACAGCCCGTGATGCCGCCAGTATGCAAACAGCAGAATTTCAGATTACCAATCTGCTGCGGCTGCGCCATGGCATTACTCGACCTGAAGATGACGACTTTTTTATTCAAAACCAGGATACGCTGCTCACCATTGCCGATACGATTACCAGCGCGTTGACTCTGATGTTAGCTGCGATCGCAAGCATTTCTCTCCTGGTTGGTGGCATCGGCATCATGAACATCATGCTAGTCTCCGTCCGCGAACGTACCCAAGAAATTGGCCTCCGCAAAGCCATTGGCGCATCTCAGCAAGATATCCTCGTGCAATTTTTAATCGAGGCTATTATTCTCTCCGCCGCTGGCGGTATCATCGGCACCCTGCTGGGCGTCAGCGGCATCAGTCTGCTGAGTATCCTCACCCCCTTCGAATCCTCCGCTTCAGTCAGCGTCATTGTCATCGCCGTCGGCGTATCTGGCAGCATTGGCCTATTCTTCGGCGTTATTCCTGCCCGTCAAGCTGCCAAGTTAGATCCGATTGTGGCGCTGAGAAGTATTTAAAAATTATTGTCCCCATGCCCTCCCTCATCGACCTCCGCAACATTTCCAAAGTCTACGGCAGTGGCAATACGGAAGTAAAAGCCCTGTGGGATGTCAACCTGTCCATTACCCAGGGAGACTATTGCGCCATTATGGGACCTTCGGGTTCAGGCAAATCTACGGCAATGAATGTGATTGGTTGTCTGGATCGTCCTACTCAGGGTCACTATTTTTTTGATGGTCAGGATGTGGCCCAGCTGGACGATGACACCCTGGCGATGATTCGCAATCGCAAAATTGGCTTCGTGTTTCAGCAGTTTCATCTGCTGTCCCAACTCAGTGCCTTGGATAACGTGGCTCTGCCCATGGTGTACGCTGGCACTCCCGCTGCCGAACGGCGTGAACGGGCAGCCAGTGCTCTCAAACAAGTGGGGCTGGGCAATCGGCTGCATAATAAACCCAGCCAATTATCAGGGGGACAACAACAGCGAGTTGCGATCGCACGCGCAATTGTTAATCGCCCCCTCTTGCTGCTGGCTGATGAACCAACCGGTGCTCTAGATACCACCACCACTGAAGAGGTGATGACCATTTTTGCCGAGCTCAATCACAGTGGAATTACGGTGGTGATGGTCACTCACGAACCGGCAGTGGCCAGGCTAACCGAGCGAGTAGTCTGGTTTCGCGACGGCGAAGTTATTCATACCCATATGAACCCTGACGATGTTAGCTATGGAACATTAGTCGAGTAAGGGAAATTACTGACAAACCAAGGTAGAGTAATCAGGATTAGATGGTAGGCTATGGACCATCCCACGTATTATTTCATATCCTTAAGTAAGGATTGACTGTAAGACATAGATCGTGTACCGATATTGCTCACTAAGTAGCAACTCAGGGAGACTGAATCATGAACCTAGGTCATCGCTACGGACTGCCACTGTTAATGGCATTAAGCATTACTGCCGCCAAACCAACGCTTGCTCAGGATTTTCAGAGCGCTGAGGCGGCCTTAGAGCAAGGTGTTATCCATGTGCAACAGGGGCAACTAGACGATGCGATCTCAGCCTTCCGGAGTGCTGTTGCCCTTGATCCAACATTAGCCATTGCCCACTATAACCTGGGTCTTGCCTATCGTGAACAGAGCCAAATGCAGGCAGCGGCCGATGCCTTTTGGCAGGCAACCCAGGCTGATGATCAGTTTACGATGGCTTACGTAAATCTAGGTGCTGCCTTACTGGATGGAGGCAATCTAGAGCAAGCAGAGAGCTACTTACAACGAGCGGTTACCTTGGAACCCCAGTTGGGGATTGGCCATTACAACCTGGGGTTAGTTCAGCGTCGTCAGGGCAAGCTACCTGTGGCCCTCGATTCATTCTTAAAAGCGGTAGAGTACAGTCCTCAAGCGCCAGAAGTTCACTATCAAATTGGGCTGATTTACCTACAACAAAACCAATTAGATGGGGCTGTACAAGCCCTTGAAACAGCCATTAGTTTGGATAGTAACTATCCTGAAGCTCACTACAACCTTGGGATTACCCACTTTGGTCGCGGTGAATCAGCTGTTGCCCTTGAACATTTTGATCGAGCGATTCAGCTATATCCCACCTTTGGCCATGCCTACTATTCTAAAGGTCTAGCCCTGGCAGAACTAGGACGGACTGATGAAGCTGAACAAGTCTTGCAACAGGCCCTTGGCTTATACATTAACCAGGGCCGTAACCAGTGGATAACTAACACTCAAGCCCAGTTAGACCGCATCCGCCAGTAGGAGCCGCCCTGATTGGTCACCTAAATTTATTTTTGCGTTTTTGTAGGGGTCGCCCTTGTGGCGACCCCTGTGCCCTGGTGAATAAAATCCGTTGTCGGCAAGAATGATCTAAGGGTGATAGTTTACCCATCCTTCACATCTGGGGCACCCACAAGGGGATGCCCCTACGGGATCACCCCAATCAATCGCCTAGCTAAAAGAAATCCAACTCGAATGCACGAGCCTGGCCGCTTTCCAATAGGGCCAGATTACTCTTTAACTGTCGCCATACCAGGCCTGCACTCAGGAATGTGAGAGGAGCCGCTGTAGCATAGGACAGCCAGATGGGGGTACCAAAACAGCCTAAACCTGACGCCAAAAAGATGGCGGTGCCAGCACAAATCCCCAAAAATGGCAGTTGAATATTCAAACCACCCAGCTTAGCAACTACTTCAGATGAACGCGTTTTACGCCAGGCCTCTACGATGTCTTTGAGGACGGCACTAAAGGCGGCCCCTGACGTCACTGCGATCAAAAGACCGGCCACCATAAAAAAGTAGGGAGGCGTAAACAAGTAGTAGTAGGTCATGGCTAGGCCGTATTGTGTAAAGTTCTGTTAATAACCCTTATTATACGCTCAGCAGTGGCCGCTAGCGCTGTGTCCCCGCTTATCGCTAGGCTATGTAGTCAAAGAGGTTGTCTGCCTTTCTGAACTTTTACTACTGTCTAATTTTCGTTGCACTATGACTCAGGCATCCATTGGCGTTGCTGTTATTGGCACAGGCTTTGGCCAAAAAATCCATATTCCAGGGTTTAAAGCTCACCATCGCACCGAGGTGGTGGCGGTGTATCATCGCGATCGCAACCAAGCCCAAGCCATTGCCCAACACCATGGCATTCCCCATGGCTGTGACACCCTTGAGGAGGTTGTCTCCCTGCCCCAGGTTCAGGCCGTCAGTGTGGCGACTCCACCGTTTGCCCACCACCCCATGGCATCAGCGGTGCTAAAAGCGGGTAAACACCTACTGTTAGAAAAGCCCACCGCCCTTAATATTCAGGAAGCTCAAGAGCTCCATGCCCTAGCGCAACAGCATAATGTGGCCGCTGTCATGGACTTTGAGTTTCGATTTATCCCTGCCTGGCAACACTTAGCAGAACTTCTCCAAGCAGGCTACGTTGGGCAAAAGCGTCTCATTAAAATAGATTGGATTGCCGGTAGTCGAGCCAATCCTGAACGGGCTTGGAACTGGTATGCTCGCAAAGATCAAGGCGGTGGAGCATTGGGGTCCATTGGCTCCCATATGTTTGACTATGTCGACTGGTTGTTTGGGCCAGTCAAACGGTTATCCGCCAATCTGAGTACCACCATTACCCAGCGTCCTGATCCAGTATCGGGTGACTATAAGCCCGTTGATTCTGACGACACCTGCAGCATTAGCCTGGAGCTAGCCGATGGGACTCCTGTGCAGGTAACCCTAAGCGCTGTAGCCATGGCTGGGCGAGGGCACTGGGTTGAAGTCTATGGTGATAAGGGTACTTTGGTACTCGGTAATGCTAACCAAAAAGATTACATTCATGGGTTTACACTATCTGGTAGCCAAGCGGGTGAGCCCCTAACTGAGCTGGAAATTCCAGACCATCTTGCATTTCCCAAACTTTACGATGATGGCAGGCTTGCGCCTTTTATACGGGTAGTGGATCACTGGGTATCATGTATTGATAAGCAACAATCTTTAGCTCCTTCTCTCGCAGAGGGTGTCTATTCACAATTACTGATGGATCTTACCCACCAGGCCCATAGTCAAAAAACTTGGCTAACAGTCCCCAATTAATTCATTTATCTAATGAAAATTGCTGAGGTATTGGAGCCAAAAGTATCTAGACAAGCCAGCTAAAGAATTCGATCATTACAAAAACGCATACTATCTATCTCTTTAGATCATGGCTTGTCCTATGGCAACAATGGCCTAACTAAACGGGATAACCCGTCACGTACTGAGTAATATACATTGATGATGATGCGTAGCTCGTTGAGGATACAGGTCATCCACAGCCATGTCGTCGCAACAATTTCCCATTAGTTCCGTACAAGCCCTCAGACGCTCGCTTAAGCAGCAACTGGTATTACCAGCTTGTGAACATGCGCCCAGTGCTGTAGTTGCAGACGAGCCTGAGCCTGACTCACTAGCTACTTTAAGCAACCTGTTTCGCAAAGGGGGAATTGTCCATGCTGAAGGATCAACGCCCAATGCCAATGGTCGATGGTTTATTAGTACCGCTGATGCGAGCACTGCCCTTAAAAGTCTACCGGGCATTGCGCTCAAACCTGACTACTGCCTAGTTACCTATCTCTACCGTATTAGACGAGCCAATACTAACCATGGTGGTGCAGTTACCTGGGCTATGGCAAATGCACTGAGTACCACGTCCCATCTGGAAGCCGCCTTAGTCCTGGCTGGTGACCATAATACGCCTCCCTACCCAGAGGGGGCGCTGCATAATTATATGAATGCCATAACCGGCAATTTCACACCGAGTTCCTTTTTAATTGCGTCTGTTCTACAGCGAGAATTGCAAGAATTTGGCCGCTGCGGTCGTTTCTACCGTTGGCATTATCATCGACTGATCGGCACTATCCCCTCACAGCGGGACTGGCAGTGGCGTATGGATCAGCCTAAAACATTAACTCCAAGGGTACACAGCTTACCGAATGGGAAGTTTGCTGTTGAATTCTACACTTGCCGCATCGTGTCACCCATTGGTATCTTTCGCCATATTGACCGTTATGCAGGCAATTGCTATGTGGCCAAATCTAGTAATCAAGCGATCGCAGCAGCCATGCAACGCACAGCAAAGTTAGTCTAAAAAAAATGGCTGTTGAGTAGACCTTAATCATTGCTCAACAGCCATTTTAACGTTCTAAATTTTCTGAGAATGAACCATCTTGTAGGGGCACTCCCTTGTGGATGCCCTTCGATATCCATTCCCATCAGTTAGGATGCCTGGGTTAGACCTAAACTTGACGCTGAAATCAGCCCTACCGCAGAAAGCTACTGATAAACCACAAAAGTGTCATAGTCATGATCGCCACCACCGCATTTAGGCGCTCTGGTGTTAACCCCAGACTTTGCTGACCAATTAAGCTAATCATCAACAGCCCCAGCAAAACACCCACTAGTAAACCGCCAGCTGCAAACCCAAACGAACGCCAAAACTTACGCTCTTTGCGATTGAGAAAGTAAATAGTCGCTGCCACTGAGAAACCCAAGGCAGTCGCCGCACTATTGGCTGAAAACCACCCTAGGGCTGCTAAAGCTAAAAACGTAACCGATGGCCATAAAATATCGTCCCGACTTGGAGTATCCAGCCAGTCCTGAAGCCAACTAGGAGGCTGGGGCGCAGGCAAAGATACCTTCGATGACGATGATGATGACTCAGCTGCTTTTTCAGCAAACCGAATTCGGTCAGGTACCTTAATTTTGCCTTCTTGCCGCATTCGCAGCCGTTCCATCAAAATGGCGTCGTAGGCAGCCTCAATGGCCTCCTTTTGTTGGGGATTGTTTTCATCGCACTCTTCTAAAAGTCGCTTACGCGCAACCTGCACTTCTTCAAAGGAGGAGGACTCATCTAATCCCAACGTTTTGTAGTTGCTCTCATTCATTTCGACACCTGATATGTACGGTGGCCATTACGACGATTACAAATAGTGATATGACGTACACCTGTGGCAAATAGTGCACTGTACATCAAAACACCATTGCCAACTGGCACCATTGCCAATAATAACTATCAGTTTAACCATCCTGAAAAAAAAACAAGCTGAGGATGACAGAAATGTCAGATAACTTTTTAGAAGTTTCTTTGTCTATAACGGTCGCATCCTTATAATGACTGGCAACTACAGTATCTATCAACTACGGTACCTGTATTGAGAACTGGTGCACATGCTGATGATGCACTGCTCACATTCCCAATCGATAGGTTCAATATATTTCAATAAACTTATAGGTGTGGCTATCTATAGTGCCAATTGACCAGCTGTTTTTAGCAGAATTCTTTGATAAGGTGTGGAAGCTCTGTAAAACTTCTCTGAAGTTATTGAAAACTTGTGAAATAGGACTTTAGACGTGCTTTCACGGGCAGTCTAAATCTTACTAGGATTTATGCCGTTGCTGATTTGTAGAATGAATCGATCTAGAATGGGTGCCGTTTGTCAGACCTTCTCAGATTAAAGTCTTTCTGGGATTAGCAACGTCAGATTTATTTTTACCTTTTTACCTAGATTCGTATTTTTTGGTGTAAGGATTATGACCACGGCCTCTGCCAAAATTTTAGTTGTTGACGACGACCCAGCCATTCGCAATCTTATTCACAGATTTTTAGCGAAGCAGACCTATGAAATGGAGTCTGCTGAGGATGGGAAGCATGCTCTGGCTGTGTTTGAACAGTTCAATCCAGATTTAGTCATCTTGGATGTTAATTTACCCGATGCCAATGGCTACGACCTGTGTAAAGAGATGCAATCACGCACAGGTGTTTTTGTATTGATGCTTACCAGTCGTACCGATGAATCAGATAAGATTCATGGTTTCAATCAAGGGGCTGATGATTACATTACTAAGCCATTTAGCTTAGGTGAACTTGAGGTACGGGTCGGGGCAATTCTCAAGCGTCAGCGACCCGTGACAGCGGCTGAGCAGCAATGTCTCACCTTCAACTCCCTGGCCATTGATCCAATCCGCCGAGAGGTCACCCTTGAAAGCCAGTTGGTTCCCTTAACGGCGTTGGAATTCGACCTACTGCACTTCCTTGCTAGCCATCCTGGCCGAGTATGGCGGCGTACCGAACTGATTCAAAAAGTTTGGGACTATGAATATGTCGGCGATCAGCGAGTTGTGGATGTCCATATTGGTCAGATTCGCAAAAAAATTGAGATTGATACCAATCAGCCCACATTAATTCAAACTGTTCGTGGCGTTGGCTATAAGTTTGAGCCTCCTGCAACAGGCGCTGAGGTAGCTGAAGGATAAAAACATGGGGGTGGGTCTCTTGTTACGCAAAGGCTTAATCCACTCCCCATTCTCGCTAATTTTTGACATCACCTTTGACGGCTACAGAATGGCTCTGTAGCCGTCATTTATTCATATACATTTCTATATCTTCTTTCTATATCTTCTATTTATATGGGTCTCTACAATCACCTACACCCTGCCCTAGGGTAGCGAACTCCCCATTCTCCACTGCCCAGTTCCCCATTCCCAAAAAAAGCCTCCGCAAAGCGAAGGCCATGGACGTGCACTCAAGGAAATGTTTTAGGAGCCGCCTACTGCTCTACCTTCGCTACAGGTTTAGCTGTAGTCTTGGCGGAGCGGCTAGTGTTACGAAGTTTCCAGGCACTCGATACAATTTGACTCCAACGGCGCTGTACTCGTTTTGGAGTCCACCCCAGCTGCTGAGCAATATCAGCATCTGAAGGAGTAGACCGCTGGGGATCTTGCATTTGTTGCTGCTTGAGTGCTAGCAGATGCTGTTGGTCAGCGGTTAGCTCAGCGGTAAATGCGGTCCACTCTTTGGGGGACAACCCGAGGTTTTTATCTAGATCAGCCCCTAACCACTGGTGAACCAATTCCCAGTTGTGAGACTGGGCAAATTTTTCCACATGGTACTTAAAGCGCTGTTGTAGATAATCACGCTGCCGTGGTGTCAGACCGAGCACTTCATCAATTTCAGAAGCAGCCATGTCTTGTAGACGTAGTGCTAAATAGTCGATGCAGGCGGACTGATCCTGGTCTTCGAGATACTCCACTAGTTCGCGGATGATGCGATCGCGTAGCACCGCCTCAGCAGGGTCAGTGACATCGGCCACCATTTGCTCGCGAATTTGCTGTAGTGCTGAAGAACGGGAATCGGCATCATCACTCTTCGGTGAATCAACGGCCATTTCAATATCAACACAGGTCTCAGCGGGTAGACGTTTGGCAAAGCTTTGGGCCCGTAGAACCAAGAGCTGCTGGTTGTAACAACCCGGTAGAGAAATTCGACGCTTCGCGTACTGCTCAGTGAAGGCCATATATTCAGCCAACTCCAGGCGAGTTCTAGGCGTGTAGTCAGCTTCGAGGTGATTTTCCCGACGAAATGCCTTAAGTACTTCGATGTAGAAGCCTTGGAGGAAATCCTCTAGTAGATTGCAACGTCCCTGGAAACCTAGCTGAGTCTTAGCCGGAGCGATGTAGCGATATGCGATCGCACTCAGTCGACTTTGCAGTTCCACCCGACCCTGGCGAGAGCCTAAACGGTAGTACTCCAAATACTTCTGAATCCGGTTCTCCGCTAGGGAGTGTTGCCAAGCATTAACTTCGCCAGAGGCTTGAATTCGGTCGCTTTTGCGGCAAATACGAGCCACTTCGATAGCCAAACGGTTGGCCACAGCATTGACAGTACGAGTACTGCCTTTAACCTGCTCTTGAATTAGTTGAACCAAAAAACTGACCAGGGCCTGATCAACAGGACACAGTTCATTTTCATGGTTTGCATTCACAGTGTCGTCCTTAGTTGACCGGATAGAGCCAGCCGTGGGATGAAGAACGACGTTATTAGATGGCTTAGTTAGGTTTAATACGTTTGTAGCGGTAGATTGAGCTTTCATAATTCCCTTAGTGATGCACGCCCCTACAATTCGAGGAGCTGTTCAATTGGCAGTTGGAGCTGTAGGCCTGTCCGCTAGTGGACAGTTTCACTGTAAAGGGACTCAATCTGGAACCTGAATACCAGTGTGTCACTATCCAAACCAAATCGCCAAAAAGTCTGCTGAAAGACTGAATGCTGCTCGAAAGAATGGGGCATCAATAACTCTAAAATACTTACTGTGTAATCATTTGGTAGATAGCTCGAACGAGATAACACACGCGTGAAGGCAATGTCCTTGACTGTGACAGTTGAGTAGATAGTCTATCCCGTAAGTCCATTTTTAACCTTGTGACAGTTGCATGGGATTGACATGAAATTTATGGGTTTCTATCCATTAATCTCAATACATCAATAACAATTGATGAACCGCCGAATATTCTAATAGTTCCCTGACGTATTGCACTATTTAATAGCTACGTTAATGTCTGAGCCTGTCCGGTGTTTTTACAGGAGGCCTGGATGAAGTGTATGTAGGGAAATTTGGCGCTCAGGGGAGATTCCGTAAAGCTATGGAAAAGATCGCTTATTTCGATTGCCCAACGGGCATTGCTGGCAATATGTGCCTCGGTGCAATTTTGGCGGCAGGGATGCCTTTAGACAATTTGTTGGATCAGCTCAAACGCCTGGGTTTAGAGGATGAGTATGAATTTACAGTGACTCAGGTAAGGCGTCAGGAACAAGCAGCGACCGCAGTTACGATCAGTTTGAACAGTGACGCTGTCCGTGGTCATCGCCATTTACCTGAGATAGAGAACTTGATCCGTCAGGCCCACTTGCCCACTCGGGTCGTGGACTGGAGCCTGGCTATTTTTCGAGAATTGGCCGCTGCTGAAGCTGCCGTCCATGGCATTCCTGCAGAGCAGGTGCATTTCCATGAGGTGGGTGCTACGGATGCCCTGATCGATGTGGTAGGGACCTGTTTAGGCCTGGAGTGGCTGGGTGTGGACCGGGTGGTCTGTTCGCCTTTACCGATAGGTGGCGGCACTGTCAGGGCAGCCCATGGTCGATTACCGGTACCTGCCCCCGCTGTTTTGGAACTGCTCCGCCGTGCTCAAGCGCCTATTTATAGCAATGGTATTGACAAAGAATTGGTTACACCGACTGGAGCTGCGATCGCAACCACCCTCAGTGATGCCTTTGGTCCTCCCCCTGCCATGACCTTAAACCAGGTGGGCTTAGGGGCAGGCAGCCATGACTTACCCATTCCCAATATTTTGCGGTTATGGATTGGGACCGGAGCGCAGCCACGGACAACCGACCATGGAGCCCACAAGTCAGCCCATAGCCATGACCAGTCCACAGACCCTCAGCCCAAAGACCATCCCCATGCAGAGCACCAGCAGTCGGCCCCTGAGCATGGTCATCAGCAAACTATTCCTGGCTATTGTGAAGCCATTGTGGAGCTACAAACCCAGCTGGATGACTTAACCCCCCAGGCTATCGGTTATCTATATGACGGTTTGTTTAAGGCTGGTGCCCTGGATGTATTTACCCAAGCCATTGGCATGAAAAAAAATCGTCCGGGCATTTTATTGACGGTTATTTGTGCCGAAGCCGATGCTGCAGCCTGTCAGTCCTTGCTGTTTTCAGAAACGACGACGTTGGGCATTCGCAGCCATGGGCAGCAACGTCAGACGCTCTATCGGTCCTGGCAATCCATTACAACTGACTACGGTCCGGTGCAGGTTAAAGCGGGACTCGCCACACCCAATGGCCCAGTTGTGAATCTACAGCCTGAGTATGAAACCTGTGCTCAGCTTGCTCGCCAACATTCCATAGGTTGGAAGCAAGTTCAGTGGGCTGCCATTGCCGCTGCCCAATCAATATATCAGGATGAATATAGGGCTGCGGAATGGGACCACACACCCACTCACTTCACCCGATAAACCAAGGAATATCATAAAAGGAATGTCATAAGTAGTCTGGGTACCTAGCTGATGCCATTAACATCCTCTGATGCACGATGGACAGGTGCCCAATGCAACTCTCGCATCATTTGAGAAAAGATGCGATATTCCTCCAATGAGGCTGTTTCTGGATTACTGGCCTGGGCATCATCCTGCTGAACTTGCACCAAGTTGTACTGCACGTCGCTGCCGCAGATAGCTAAGGTGACCCCGTATATCTCCAAAAAGTTAATGATCCACTGACATTCTTCCCGAGGAAATTGCTCGTAATAACGAATTAGATCAGCAATTCGAGCATCCAAATATGGATGGGAACTGGGAGAAATCAACAGCAGCTTCAGCAGCACGATTGCCAACGTCAGGGGGCGACCATTCGTTAATAACAAACTAAAAAGAGATGACGGAGTTTCTTCGTCCTCCGTCATCAGGTAGTCAATCACTCGATTGCTTGTCAGCAAGGCCAGGGAAGCATCCAACGGCTGGTGATTAAACTTGACGTACAAGCCATTTAGCTTTTTTTGCAAACGGGTTTCAAGGGTCACTACAAAGTCAGTTTTAATGGCAGAAAAGAGCAGGTATTCAACCAAACTATTTTTGTAGCTGCCGTAGGTTAGCCCTTGGGTTTGCTGCTGGAAAATTCGAGCCAAGTTGCGGTGGCTAAACATGCCACGCTTGGCAACAAGGGCTCTAATCACCCGTAAAGCACTGTCTCCCAGCATAGTCGGATTAACTCGACGCTCTCGTTGAGCAGTGGCTTTTGGAAAATGTGCTGTATACATGGCCAAATCAAACTTGAACTTGTCCCTCAGTCGCTGAGATAAAGCTCTGGCCGCTTCCCGCTGTTCTAACGGGTTACTGGTGTCTATATACTGAGGTGCCAGTAAATAGGCCGTATAACGCCTCGACCAATGGGGAGCCTCATTACTAAACCGGTTTTGAACAAAAAGCTTAAGGTCTTTAAAGTCTTCACTATCAACGAAGGACTGTAACCAATGCCGCAACCGCTTGATGGTGGGTGAAAGGGATACCTTACGAATTGTCGGGTCAGTAAACAGTTGGATAAGGTTTCGAATAGCCCCATACTCGCGGGCTACTTCCCAATTATTAATTAAGATGTAGCAGGAACGCTTAAGCGTGTTGTGGAATTCCTGCTTATTATTCGAAAATAGAATGGAATACAACGCAGGAGCAGTATTTGTACTTACCGTTTCCTGATGTTGCAGAAATAGGCCCCTAAATTCTTCGAGCACATCAGTTGAAGGCCAATCTTTAACAATTTCTAGCAGGAAGTCATAAATTGTCTGCTGGGCCTGCTGAACGTCTTGATTTCGACGTCTGGGATTAAACGAATCAGAAACTCTATCAACAACCATGTAAGTTACTGGTATACAGGGCAACTCATGCCATTAGCATTCACGGCTAACTAGATAGATAGTGTAAGAAGCAAAAAGATGTATTCGAATATTCAATTTTTAACAAGAAATTACCCAAACTGGGAAGTATAGTTGCGCCGAATTTTCCTCCGTAACACCACTGACTCATGAATATCTAACACTCAATCTAGAGAATGAAACTCTCTGCATAAGCGGCTTATCGATGTCTAGATACTATCATGCCAGGATCTAGGCACAATCTATGCTGCATTCCGTACAAACTTACAGACGCATTATAGGTCAGCAGCAATTTGGCGTTACTTAAAAAAGACTTAAGAAAGACTTTTTAAAATGGGGGCGGAGGGACTTGAACCCTCACGACCGTTTAAGGTCAGCGGATTTTCACCCTCCCACAACTTTCGCTGCTGCCACGCTCAGCGGGCTTTGAGGATTGGACCCTCCCTTTACCCTCGACTTGACGTTAGGGTAGCTCCCGTCGGGCCTCTGCACCTTCCGATTGAAGAACGGCAATAGCCATTGCTATCAAACGGCTTGGCTCAGGATTGCCATATCCCCTCAACCATAACCCTGGGGTATCTGATTGAGGCTGACTTAGGTTTCCCTGAGTTTGAGAGCTTACACTTAGCAGATTTCTCCACTAAGGCTCAGTTTTCTAAGTCCGCAGCGTCTACCATTCCGCCACGCCCCCTTAGTTGAGTTATTGCTAACGGCAGTTTGGGGAGCGACCCTTCGCTAACCGGTTAACCAAAACTCCTGTTTAATTCCAACACCAAGTGGTACTCTGTGCAACCCCCTGAACGCTATGATGACTAACGACGTGGGCAAAAACCTTAAGGGCTATGGATAACCTCGATATTTCACTTTTGATTACGTTGGCTGTATATGCTGGTTTGGCGGGTCTTTATTTGCTAGTGGTTCCTGGTATTCTGCTTTTTTATCTAAAGCAGCGTTGGAATGTGGCGTCATCCATTGAGCGCTTGCTGATTTATTCACTGGTGTTTGTATTTTTTCCAGGCATGTTGTTGCTATCGCCCTTTCTTAACTTTAGACCCCAACGTCGTGAGATTTAGCTATGCGCCGTATTGATGTAATTGGCGTCGGGCTGGGAATTTTTGTCGCTGGTGGCGGTCTATACTTGGCCCTTTCAATGGCTGGTCTAGATGGGCTTTCGGCAGGCCTATGGAGTCAGGTTATTTTCACTGGCGGGCTTTTAGGCTGGGTATTTACTTACCTGACACGGGTGTTTTCTAAAAAGATGACTTACAATCAGCAGCTCAAAGATTATGAAGATGCTGTTTTGCAAAAACGCCTGGACGAGATGTCTGAAGAGGAGCTAGCTCAGCTGCAGGCAGAACTGGACGCCGAGAAAAAATCCCAGTCATCCTCCTAAATTTTTACTTACCACATTGATCACCGCAAATAACACAGGTTCAGATAGATAAATGATGGGTAAATCGGTTTCAGCTCAATTTCAGACATTGCGTGACCACAAAGACTGCGCGCTTATTCCATTTATTACGGCTGGCGACCCCGATTTAGCTACCACTGCAGAAGCTCTCCGGGCATTGGATCGAGCGGGTGCAGACTTAATTGAACTGGGTGTTCCCTATTCTGACCCGTTGGCTGATGGTCCGGTGATCCAGGCGGCAGCTACTCGCGCGTTGGAGCGGGGCGTCACTTTAGATGCGGTTTTAAGCTTAGTTGCCGAGGTATCACCGGACTTATCAGCGCCAATTGTACTGTTCACCTATTACAATCCTATTCTCAACCGAGGCATTGAACAATTTTTGCAGGATATTTATCAGGCTGGTGCCCGCGGTCTTGTGGTGCCTGATTTACCCCTTGAAGAAATGGACGTCCTGCTGAAACCCGCTAAGGAAATTGGCATTGAGGTGACGTTGCTAGTGGCACCGACGACGCCTAAAGAAAGAATTGTTGCGATCGCACAACAGTGTCAAGGCTTTATTTATCTAGTTAGCGTTACCGGTGTAACCGGCATGCGTCAACAAATTGGTAACCGCGTTCATAATTTATTGCAAGAGCTCCGAACGGTTACTGATAAGCCTGTAGGGGTTGGGTTTGGCGTTTCGTCCCCCGAGCAGGCAGCCCAACTCAAAACATGGGGTGCAGATGGCGTAATTGTTGGCAGTGCTTTTGTCAAGAGATTAGCTGCCAATGGCTCAGGTGATGGTGTTTCAGAAGTTGAGAGCTTCTGTCAACAACTAAGGACGGCTTTGAAATAAGGACTTCGTTAACAATCACAACCCAAGCCGTTCAGATACTAAATTGTTGAACTATCTGTAAAAAAGAATAGACGTAGCAATTGAAGTGTCCAACATTGTTGAACAATGTTGGACACTTCAATTTTTTTTGATCTAACTTAGGGAATTATGCAAACAGCAACAGGCTATCGTTAACGTTTGCTGACAAATGTTGAGCAATGTAACCTTCAATAATTCTTCATGTTAGTTCAACTGATCTTCAATGAAGGGTCACACTTCTCTTAAATCAGGACATGGGAGCGGCGATCCCCATGAATTTGCTAGGTAAAGTCGCTAAAACTTAGATATTTTCTTAGTGTCGTTATCAAAATTTCCTGATTTGGTAATCCTCAGTATAAGCTCCTAAATTTTGTCTGTCGCTGTGAGGTATTGCACTCAGCCAAACCAGAGTGTCATAATCCTTGACCAAAGAGAGGAATAACCGTATAAATACGGCAAACTTCTTTGATTTGTAAATTGTTTAGGTGTTGCAGTAAGTGGTTTTTCCTAGCTCTTTAACCATCTTCTGGTTAGAGTTTTTACTGATAAATTTTGATTCGGTCACGTTGTGTTTGTGACGATACGCAAGTTTGGTCATAAGCAATTGCGAATCATTGCTTCGAGTTGATTGTAGATCAAAAGCAATGTTTAGCCGTTTGCCTTGTTGTTGGTGCCTGTGAGGGGTCATGAGAGTTTTGAAAAGCCGTCCTAAAGGTGTCATTCGACACCTGTTTAAAGCTGTAAGTTTTTTTTTAGTGGGTGTTCTGCTGAGCACTTTGCTGGTTTATTTACATACCCCTGTGATGCCCGTAGGTGCGCAGGTTCAAGTTACCAACACTGCGTCTGGTGCTTTCGACGATCCGACAAACCCTAATCGACCTAGGGTGAGAGCACCAAGTAACCCAACAACAATTGGTACTCCCCCAGTTGAAAATCAACTGCTGAGAATAACAAAAACAGCTGATAAGTCAGCGGCTGAACCTGGTGACATTGTCATTTATCGGCTTTTGGTGGAGAACATAAGTGCGGTAGCAGCGACTCCATTAACTGTCATGGATAATCTGCCGCGAGGCCTAGAGTACATCGACGACTCTGTTAACAGCGCCCCAATACCACCTAATTTGACAAATTTTGAAGTCGCAGGTAGGCAGCTCAACTTTCAGTTTGACTCTTTGCCTGCCAACTCCTTGCTTGAGATTCTGTATGCTGTCACCTTGACGCCTGATTCTGTACGTGGTTCTGGTGTCAACGTAGCCACTGCTTCAGCGCCTGGTTTCCCCACGGCTCAGGCTGAGTTTAGCTTAACCATTCGCCCCGGTATCTTGTCTGACTGCGGCACCATTATTGGTCGGGTCTTTGTAGATAAGAACTTTGATGGTGAACAACAGTCAGGCGAGGCGGGTGTACCCAATGCGGTCATCTACCTTGATGATGGTAACCGCATCATTGCTGACCCAGATGGTCTCTTCTCCATGGCCAATGTGGTTTCTGGTAATCGTGTAGGTGTGCTTGACCTCAGCAGTTTGCCAGGCTACACCTTGGCCCCCAACCTCTACCGCCTAGAAAATAACAGTCAGTCTAGACTGGTTCGCTTAGAGCCAGGTGGTCTGGCACGTATGAACTTTGCAGTAACACCGACCTTCGGGGAGGGCCAGAACTAATGATGATGCGTTTGTTATCCAACTCAATTTGTCTAGGACTGCTCACTACCCTGACGGGTGTGGTGGCTCTACTGCAACCAGCTCAAGCGGCTCAAGAAACAACAAATTCTGCGTCAATTGTTGAGTCAGATATTCTCGTGGCACCTGTTAATGTGCCTGAGCTATTGACCCAGGCGAGCGATGATTTGCCTAGCGATTTGCTGGACTCGAATACGCTACCCGTGGAAGAAGATCCTGGTGAAGCTGAAGGATTTATCGATGGCACGATTATTCGTCAGGTGCCCAGTGGGTTGCCACCGCTGATTCAGGATGAACTGGGTGATGAGTTGACCCTGGAGATTTTTCCAACGGGTGATGCGTTTATCCCTGCTGATGGTCGCTCAACCATGGGGTTGCAGGGAAATATTTTGGATGAGTCTGGGCGACCTGTGCGTGAAGATGTGGTAGTCACGCTGACATCTTCAGCAGGTACATTTATTGGGGCTGACTACGATATTGATCGCAGTGGTTTTCAAGTACTGGCTCGCCAGGGAGAATTTGAGGTTGAACTCCGTTCAGCCCTTGATGCCCAGCCTGTAACCATTCGGGCCAGTGTACAAGCTCGTGAAGCTCTGGGTCTGATGGGTGATGATGCAACCGCGCAACAACCCGCCGCTGACGTTGATGGTTATACCCAGGTCAATTTCACAACACCCTATCGCCCATCCTTGGTGGCTGGTGTTGTCGACTTTCGATTTGGCCCTGGAGCGACTGATTTCTGGGGTCGCTATGCCGACTTCCTCGATCCGGGTGATATCGGAGATTATGACGCTGACCTTGATGCGGGTATTTTTGCCACAGGCACCATTGGTAGCTGGTTGTTGACAGCAGCGTTTAATAGTGAGCGAGCCTTAAACGAGCGTTGTAACGACAATCGTCTTTACCGGGACGTGCAAAATTGTGAACAAACTTACCCCACTTATGGAGATAGTTCAACCACCGACTTTTTAACACCATCCATTGATAGTTTCTATGTTCGGTTTGAACGAGATTCTCAGATCGTCGGCTATGAGCCTGACTTCTTTATGTGGGGGGATTACGATACGGCAGAATTCTCTCGTTTCTCTCAAGAATTTTCGGCGTTAAATCGTCAACTCCATGGTTTTAAGGGGAACTACACCTTTAACAATGGTTTGCAGCTCACTGCACTGTATGCCAACAATTTACGAGCGCTACAGCGTGACACGATTGTGCCTGACGGCACCAGTGGTTACTATTTCTTGTCTCGTCGTTTGGTGTTGGCCGGTAGTGAGGATCTCTTTTTTGAGATAGAGGAACTCAACCGTCCAGGAACAGTGATTGAACGAGTGCGACTAGCGCGCGGTGTCGATTACACCATTGACTATGACCGAGGGGCAATTCTGTTTAACAGCCCTGTGTCTGCCGTTGACGCTAACCCGTTTGGCCCGGCTCTAGTGCGTCGCATTGTGGCCACATATCAGATAGACGGTGACGATGATGATGGCGATTTGTTTGGTGGGCGGCTGCAGTATAACTTTGACACCAGTCTCGAGTCTCCTAGCTGGGTTGGTGCGTCGGCCATCTTTGAGGACCAGGGTGCTCAAGACTTTAGTTTAATCGGTGTAGATGCGTTGCTACAGCTGGGTGATGCTGGCCAGTTGGTGGCTGAGCTTGCCCACTCTTCATTGGATAATCCAACGGTTGATGAAGATGGAACAGCGATTCGGGTAGAGGCCACGGGACGGATTACGCCTGATTTGGCGGGTACCGCCTACTTTAGGGATGCTGACAGTGGCTTTCGGAATACGGCAACCACGAGTTTTAGGGCTGGTCAAACCCGCTGGGGCGGTCAGCTGGGCTATAACGTTAGTCGTAACACTCAGCTGCAATTACAGTTTGATCGTGAGCGCAACCGGGGTAACGAAGATCTGATTCCCACTACTCTGGACCAGCTGATCAATCCGGGCTTAGTGCGGACTGATGGAGCAACGGTGAACAATTCCATCACCACAGTGCGGGCAGGTGTCCAACAACAGTTTGGGTCGATAACGGGGAATTTGGATTGGGTTTATCGAGATCGCAACGATCGGATCACCGGCGATGATATCGAGTCAAACCAAATTTCTGCCGGGTTGACCTGGCCCCTGGCTGAGAAATTATCCTTCCGGGCCCAGACAGACATCGCTTTAAGTGATGAAGATGATGCCTATCCAGGCCAGACGGTGGTCGGCCTGGATTGGGATGTACTGCCAGAGGTGACCCTAAGATTTGCCCAACGGTTCTTCCACGATGATGATGTCACGCCCGATGCCCTGACTACTGTTGATGCTCTTGTTAACTACGATCTAACGGACAACACGCTTCTGACTGGTCGTTACTCCATTTTGGGTGCCAATAATGGCATGAGCGGCCAGGGAGCTCTCGGTCTGAACCATAGAATTAATCTCAGCCCTGGTTTACATGTAGACTTGGGCTTCCAGCGGATCTTTGGTGATAGTCTTTCGTCCATTACTGGCGGTAACCGGGTGCTACAGCCCTATGCCGTGGGTCAATCAGCGGCTTCCCTGGGTCTGGTTAGCGGCACAACCTATACGCTAGGGCTGGAATATACGGATAGTTCTGACTTCCAGGCTAGCGCTCGGTTTGAGCATCGTGATTCGGATGATGGTGATAACACTGTCATCACCGCCTCAGCTGCGGGTAAACTCTCAGACGCTTTGACCACCCTGGCCCGCATTGAGCATGCTAACTTTGCTAACCAGACCATTACCGATCGTCTGAATAGTTCCACCAGTGCTCGATTAGGTCTGGCGTATCGTAATCCTCAAAGCGATAAATTCAACGCGTTGTTGAGTTATGAATATGCCATTAACCCATCCAGTACTCCCAACTCTCTTTTAGTGGGTGCAGGTTCAGACTCTATTCAGGAGCATACCTTGGCCATGGAAGGCATTTATGCTCCGAGCTGGCGTTGGGAGTTCTACGGTAAATATGCCCTACGAGCCACCAATGCCGACTTAGACTCCTTAGGCGTGACGTCGTCTAATGCGATTCATCTGGGTCAATTGAGAGCCACCCACCGGTTTGCCTACCGTTGGGATATTACCGGTGAAGTTCGTTACATCACTCAGCCCGAGACCAACTATGACGAAGTCGGTATGGCAATTGAAGCAGGCTATTACCTGACCCCAGAGCTGCGTTTGGGAGTGGGGTATAGCTTTGGTAGCGTCAATGATCGCTCCTTGGGAGGCAGTGGTTTCCGCTCCGATGATGGCCCCTACCTTGGCGTCACCTTCAAGGTCAATGAACTGTGGGATCAGTTTGGTCTCCAGCAGGTAGCGCCCCAACAACAGGAAGAGTCGCTAATGGAGGCAGACGGTTCACCCACAGCAGAACCGGTGAGTGTTGTTCCGGCTTCAGCTACCGCCGCTGACGATAACGACGTTAATAATGTTGATGCAGCCAATGCGGCTGAGGGTACACAGACAACTGCTGGGGGTGAGGAGTAATGAAATTAACCATGTATCTATCTAAGCTAGTTGGGACAGCTGCACTGGCAGCCACGGTGCCATTAGTGGCTCAGGCAGTGGCTATCCAAACGGTCAGTGCCCAAGAGATTACGCCTTACTCTGTGATTGTGAACTCGTCTGGTGACGGTGACATTCGTCCTGATGACGCGCTGACATTGCGAGAAGCCATTTCTGTGGTGAATGGAACTCTGCCGGTTGATGCGCTGAGTGCTGCTGAGCGTGCTCGAGTGACCCCTGCTGCCAGCCCATCCATCAACTTTAGTTTGGCGGATGATCCAACTATCGAGCTGGTGGAGCCCCTGCCTCCAATTATGGCTGCTGGCACATTGGTCGATGGTGCTAGCCAGCCAGGTTACGGGCCTCTGTCTACTACCGATACAATGGTTACCCCGGTGCCTACACCAGTGGTCGCTTTAACCCCAGCGGCGGGGGCCGAAGTGTTGCGAGGGTTGACGATTACGGCTGATGCGGTGACCGTGAGAGGCTTAAGTCTCTATGGATTTTCGTCTAAACATCGGTCTACGCAGACAACACCACCGGCAGATATCTTAATCACCCACTTGGTTCCCCCTGTGGATGCTGGGCTGCCTGATCCCCCTGGTTGGCGGACTTTGCTGCCCAATGAAGATTCAGATGCCCCCGTTGGTGTGGTGATTGAAGACAACTGGTTAGGGATGTCGCCGTCTGGTGAAATGCCCCCTGTGGAGCAGATGTCGGCCCTCGGTGTAGTTGTTTTTAATGGTCTTGATACGGTCATTCAGCGTAACCGGATTGAATTCCATGAAGGTAGCGGCATTCTCACGGCTGCCCAGGCCATGGGCATGGATGTGACCGAAAATACCATGCGGACCAATGGTGTTGCAGGGATTCCCGATGGTATTCGTCTTGATGGCAATATTGATGGGGCCCAGATCCACGGTAATCTCATCTGCGGCACCGATGGTAGCGGTGTATTTATGTTCAAGCCAGAGGGCTCCGCACGGATCTATGGCAACGATATTCGGTTTAATGGTCGGCGCTTTAGGCGGGCGGCCATTTATTTGATGGGTAACGGCCATGAGGTGACTGAAAATGTGATTCAGCATCAGCCGGGACCGGGCGTTGCGATCGCATCTTACCCCCGCAGTGAAGGCAACATTATTCGGAACAACACATTCGCGGCCTTAGATGGCCTCAGTGTAGACCTGGGCTATAACGACAACAGCGGCATTCAAGATTTTCAGCGTAAAGACGGCCCCAACCCACCGCGTAATTCGTCAATGCGCCGTCGGGATACCGCCAATGCCGCCATCAATGCCCCTGAGTTTGACGATTATGTCTTTCCGAGCAGCGGTGGATCGACCACCCTTAGCGGTGTCGCCGATCCAGGCACTGCCATTGACATTTATAAGGTTGTCGACCGTCAAGGATACTATGGAGCGTTAAACGAATACGTTACCACCGTGTCTACAGATGAAACCGGCAGTTTCAGCGTTGATGTCAATGCCCCTGAGGGAACGTTGTTGAGTGCCATTGCCACGGATGATGTGTACGGTACATCTGAGCCCTCAGCCATTACGGCCGTTGGCACATTGGGGGATGGCCCCACAACACCGGCCATGCCCAGCTGTGAAATTGCTCAAGATCCGCCAGAGCCAGAACCAGAGCTTCCTCCGGAACCCTTGGTCTTGCGCATTCCCCGCAATATTCACTTTGCTCTTGATAAATCAGATATCTCCCCGGCATCTGCGGTCATTATGGATGAGATTATTGCTGTTTTAGAAGAGTATCCATTCATTACCGTTGAACTGCAGGGGCATACCGATCCACGAGCCAGCAACGCTTATAACCAGGCCTTGGGTGAACGCCGAGCTTTGGCCGCCAGGAATTATCTGCTACAGCGAGGCATTGCCGCTGAACGGATGCGCATTCGCTCCTTTGGAGAAACACAACGGGTATCGAGTGGCAGCGGACGCATTGACTATGCCCGCGATCGCCGCACCGAGTTTATCTTTACAGATACTCGTGGTCTCGACATTATCTACGAAAATTTGGAAACAGATTTGCAGCTTGAATAAGGCCTTCTTTGACTTGTCAACTTTTCAGTATCGTCAGTATTAGTAGAGAATCTAACCGTGAAATTTTGTCATAACAACTCAAAGAAAAAGTGCTGTCAAGGTCTTTCTCAAGCTGGTATCCGGCATCTTGGGACAGCCTGGAATAGGGGTATTGATCGTGCTCTCGCCTGGAGCTTACCCCTAGTTTGCCTTTTATCTATTGCGCCTACGGCACAAGCACAGGTAGCTACTGCCCTAGATTGGGGTACTGGCGCTGCAGGGGAAGCTGTTGACTTTCCCGTGGGTAGCAATCAAAACACCTATACAGATGTTGGAGGAAGTGGTGTAGACGTACGCGTCACGGTTGGCGGCGATGTTGGCAACAATGGCAATGCTAATCTCAACCTTACCGACTCCGCATTTGTTAGCCCTGCCCCCCCCGACGAGGCCCTCCTCGTTAACCTTTTAGGCGATGCTGGTGATGAAGCCACCATCACCGTTGAATTCTTTTTAACCGGCACCACCACCCCTGTTGATGTTACTCTGGCTTCTTTTCCCATTTATGATCTAGATATTCTTATCAACAACGGTACGGTATCTTGGCAGGATGAAGTTGTTGTCTCTGCTTCCTCAGGAGGGGTGCCTGTAGCTGGTATTACGGCGGGTGGTGAGACTGACCCCGTAGGAATATTTAATCAGGAGGTAGTTGCAGGTAATTCAGTCATTATTACGGGGGTTGCACCGGGTGATGATCCTAATAACCCTACCCAGAACGCCAATTCGCCGAGAACCCCCGCTGCTGTTAATCCTCAAACCTCAAATAATTTTTCAAATGGTACTGCTACAGTAAATGTTCCTGCTGCTGCTGACACCATTTCACTGGTATTCCGCAATGGCCCGGGGAGTAATGACCTTGCTCCCCATGCGATCGCCATCGGTGACATTGCCTTTACGGCTCCTCCTCTTGTTGCAGAACAACCGGCCATTGGTGTATCGAAACGAGTGGTTTCAACAACAACTCAGGCCGATGGTGACTTTGAAGTGGTGTATGAAACCACGGTGGAGAACCTGGGTAACGTCACATTGAACAATGTTCAGCTCACCGAAGACCTGGATGACACCTACGGAGAAGGCGCTTTCTCCATTATTGGTGCACCTGTATTTACAGCCCGGGGCTTGGCCAATGAGGTGCAACTGACGCCCAATGCTAACTTTGATGCCGATGAACCCAACGGCACCCCTGGGGATACCAGCATCCTGGCAGCAGCCCAAACGCTTCAGGTCGGTGAAAACTCCACCTTCCGATTCACCGTGGAAGTGGAAAGTGACCTGGTCAACACGCCAGGAACGTTTACTAACCAAATTGAGGCAATCGGCACATCCCCCAACGGGACTAATGTTGATGATGCGTCGGATGACGGATTGGAAACCGATGCAGACGGAGACGGTAACGGGAATGAGCCGGGTGAAAACGATCCAACCCCGGTGCAGTTACCACCGCCAGAGACCCCAGCCATTGGTGTATCCAAGCGAGTGGTATCTGCTATCACCCAGGCCGATGGTGACTTTGAAGTGGTGTACGAAACCACGGTGGAGAACCTGGGTAACGTCACATTGAACAATGTTCAGCTCACTGAAGACCTGGATGACACCTACGGAGAAGGCGCTTTCTCCATTATCGGTGCACCCGTATTTACAGCCCGGGGCTTAGCCAATGAGGTGCAACTGACGCCCAATGCTAACTTTGATGCCGATGAACCCAATGGCACCCCTGGGGATACCAGCATTCTGGCAGCGGCTCAAACACTTCAGGTCGGTGAAAACTCCACCTTTCAATTCACCGTGGAAGTGGAAAGTGACCTGATCACCACGCCAGATACCTTTGTCAATCAAATCGAGGCGGTGGGTACATCCCCCAACGGGACTAATGTTAATGATGTATCGGATGATGGCGTTGACACTGATGCTAATCCAAATGATGGGAACCCAGGTGGAGGCCCGAATGAAAATGACCCCACCCCCGTCGTCTTGCCACCTAGACCCGTTATTGGTGTGGCCAAACAGGTCGTATCGACCGTTCCTGAACCATCAGGTACATTTGGCACTAATACAGCCCGGGTAACCTACAACATTGTGGTTGCCAATATCGGTACTGTTCCCCTTGAGCAGGTTCAATTAGATGAGGACTTCAACCCTGTTTACGGTGCTGGTACGTTCCAGGTAGTCAGTGTAACCTTTGTCAACGGAGCGACTACGGTGGTTGCCGATCCTAATTTCGATGGCATCGCTGGCGGCAACACGACTCTGCTAGCGGATGCTGCAGGTACGCCTACTGGAACCCTCGCAATTGGTGCCACTAGTACCTTCCAGCTAGTGGTGGATGTGGATGTTAGCAATCCAAACCTTACACCTGCTTTGCCGGGTCCCTATGATAATCAGGTGAGTGCTACGGCAACAGACGCCAATGGTAATACAACCAGCGATCTATCCGACAGTGGTACGGATGTTGATCCGGATGGTGACGGTGAACCAAATGAAGATAATGGTTCACCAGCGGATCCAGATAATCCTGCCGATGATGGCAATGAAAACACCCCAACACGGGTGCGGTTTGCTCCTGATATACGCCTTGTGAAGCGCATCACTCGCGTTACTCGCAATGGTAACGAAGTGGCTATTCCTGGTATTGGCGGATTCAATGATCAAGCTGGTGACTCTAATGACAACACCCTGGCTGCATTATCGGGCAGCAGCTTACCTTTGGGATTAGCGAATATCTCTCAATCGTTACAGTCTGGTGATGTTGTTGAGTACACTGTTTACTTCTTCAATGCCGGACTGGGTACCGCTGAAAATGTAGAGTTGTGTGATGAGTTGCAACCACCGAGCGTTCTGCAACCACCGAGTTTGGGGCTGGCGCAGCCAACACCGCTTGCCATCGGTGGAACAACCCTAAACTTCTCTAATATTGGGCCCTTATCAGCACGGGCTCCCCTATCTCCCCTAGAGCCTTCCTGTCTCTCTGCACCTGGAACCTTTCCATCTGGTGTCCCCGCTGGTGGTCTCGGTGTCGGTGCCGGTGGTGGCGTAGTTGTTGGGGGTCCTAACTCTGGTCTCAATGTTGATACGGGTGAAGTAGGAGCCTTCAGCTTCGAAATTCAACTTCCCTAGGATAGGGAGATTAGCTTCTGTATATCTGATAAGAGCTCTAGTGTGGGTAAAACCTAACTAGAGCTCTTTGATATTGAGTATTTATCAGGAGGAATCTCAAGTTAGATGGTAGTAAAAGTTGCATAGTTGTGGGATACCGTTGTTTATCACGGGACATAATTTTGCGCCAATGGCTTTTAGATTTGACTCAAAATTGACGTTGGTTCCCCATGGCGGTTTATGTAATCGGATGAGAGCCATTGACTCTGCATTAAGGTTGAGCCGCAGACTGCACAAGCAGCTGACTGTGATCTGGCTTGAGAATACGTCTCAGTTACGATGTCCCTTTAATAAGCTATTTCAGCCGATTCCCCAGCTTCATCTCATCTCGCCACAGCTGACATCAATTTATATAAATCCTCAATCTATTCAAATCTCTAGTCCGTTAAAAAGAACACTCCTATCTTTCTCTGCCCAGGTATTTCAAACAGTCAACTTTCAAAAAATCATTGATAACGATGAAGCTATTAAGCTGATTAAAACTGATCAGCTGGCAACGTTGGCTAATTATCAAAGTTTGATGATTATGACTGATCGCAGTTTTGATTCGGCAAATACCTACGATGTGTTTAAACCAATTCCAACCCTAGAAAGTGCCATTCAAAGACGTATGGCTGCGTTTGGGAGACACACTGTTGGATTGCATATCCGTCGAGGCGATCATGACAAGGCTATTCGACATAGTCCGCTGGACCTGTTTATAAATGCTATCACTCAAGAAATCAACAAAAATGCAGATAGTAACTTTTATCTGGCATCGGATTCACTACAGATAAAGCATAGACTTTTAGACCAGTTCGGAGATCGCATTATCACCCAATTAGCCCCCACCGATCGCAACAGCGAACAAGGCATGCAAGACGCTGTCATCGATTTATATGCCTTATCACGAACACGAAAAATATATGGTTCTTATTGGAGTTCCTATTCAAGGGTTGCTGCCAATATTTCGAATATAGAGCTGGTTGTTCTTAATGCCCTGACCACCTAACCCATTGTTTTAATCCTTATGGTTTTCTGGAAACGCCATCGCCTGTTAATTTGTGGTTTTTATGGTCATCACAATTTAGGGGATGAGGCCATGTTGGTAGGCATGTTGTGTTTACTTAAACGTTGTCTGGGGCCGGACTATCTGCATCGGGTCACGGTTTATTCTAATGATCCGGATGATACTGCTAAACAGCATGGTGTTGCTACGTTACGGAATCAGTTTCCCCGTCGTCGTCGTGAACAGTGGATCAAGTGGGCTGAACACACCCTGGCGTTATGGCAACATGATTTTTTCATACTAGGGGGAGGTGATTTATTGCGAGATTCCCCTGATCGGGAGGTGGCCACCGTTTGGTTAGGGCCGCTACAACGTGCGATGGCTTTGGGCTGTCAAACTATTGTTCTGGGTATTAGTGTAGGAGAGGTTTGGAAAACTCAGACGCAAGAGGCCATTGTGAAAACCTTAAATCAGGTGACCCTGATTGCTGTGCGTGATCAACAGTCTCAGAAGCAACTGCAACAGATGGGGGTCATTCGCCCTATTCATGTGATCAGTGATTTAGCCCTTCAGATAACATCAACACAATCACTGTCTAGGTCTCAAACAGCATTATCTCAATCGGCTTCTAATGGTTCAGCTCTCAACATAGGCATTTCCATTCGGTCTTTGGTGGGGCGCTCATCAGAGCTTGATGCTGATGTTGAGCAAAGCTTTTATCGAGAAATGGCCAAGATCATCGATTATTTGATTGGCACTCAAGGGGCAACGGTTTCGCTACTACCTTTTCAAACCCATACGCCCAGCGATAGAGCCCAGCGCCGTCCTCAAGACAATGATGAAGATGCGATCGCAACCGTATTAACTCAATGTCAACAACGACAGCAGGTTAACGTTTACGAAGCGTTTGATTCGGTGGAACAAGCGATCAATACATTACAGTCATTTGACTTAGTCATTGGCACTCGGCTTCATTCACTTATATTAGCCGCAGGCTTGGGGATTCCCATATTGGCCGCCGTTTACGATAAAAAAGTTTCTGGGTTTATGACAGAAATTGACCAACAGCTCAATAGTATTGCCGTGCAGCAGTTTACCCTGGAAAGGGTCAAACCCCGTCTCGAAAAGCTGCTGACTCACCAACCGGAAAATCGCCTTAAGCTCGTCAAGGCAGTTGAGGATTATCGTCAAACTATGGAACCTGTTGCAGACAAGTTATGCCAACTTTTAGGTAGCTGACGATGGTGATGAGTCATTCTTCTAGCAGCGAATCGCCCATATTTATTGTGGGCATGCCCCGTTCTGGAACAACGCTCCTGACTAGTATGCTGTCGACCCATCCCAGGATTGCGATCGCCCCAGAAACTCATTATCTTTGCTACTGGATGCGGCAATATAAAAACCTCAAGCTATCTTCTGACCAAGATTTCGACATTTTTTGGCAAACCTTAAGTCATAGTCAGCGATTTTCCTATTTTGGGATTGATGCAAACAAAACACGGGAGAGAATTTTAGCCAAAGGTTCTCCTTCACATCAGCATATTTTTGCAGGCTGGCTAGAGGAGTATGCCAACGCCATTAACAAACCCCGTTGGGGTGAAAAAACTCCGCTGCACTATCAACACCTACATCAACTGTTCACTTGGTTCCCCAATGCTCAAGCTATTTGGATGTTGAGAGATCCAAGAGCTGTTGCAGCCTCTTTGAGTAAGGTGCCCTGGGCCAGTAATTATATCCACATTCATGCTGAGCAGTGGCATGAGAGCCTGCGCAATTTTGAACGAAATTGGCAACGAGATTCCCGCGTCATGCTCTTACGATATGAAAAACTTATACAACAGCCTGAACAATCTCTCACAACGCTATGTCAGTTTCTAGGTGAAACATATGCACTTGAGATGTTAACCGCCCGTTCCGAAGTCAATCATCCTCTGATCAATCGCCAGGGATGGGCTGTTCAGCATTTACAATCTGTGCTAGAACCCATATCTACTAACGCTATTCATAAATGGCAACGTGAGCTTGCTAACCATCAAATTGAGATTATCGACGTATTAACGTTTCCTAATGCTGCCAATTATGGCTACCTTGCCAGTGCATCAACATTCGGAGCCTATGCTCGTTTTATTCTCACTTTAGAAAAGCTGAGGGTAAAACTTGATCGAAAACTGGTGTATTGGCGCACAAAAGTAGCGCAGCAGCCCATACAGACGGGGAAATATATCGGTGCTGCCCCTGAATAATTTCTGTCAAAAATTACGGTTCAACCGAAATATCAGCGTTTTGCAAAGCTTAGCTTCAATAATCGCACTCATACAGGCTTAAAGCTCTTCTACAAGCTAAAAGCTTAAGAGTCAACTTATTTTGTCAGTTCTTTATGCTTTGCTTCAGTTAACAAAAAAATCAGGTTCATATTCGTTATCTGTATCCAGTTTTCTAGACTTGTACTGTTGAATGTCCTACTATTAGAACCAGTAATTTTACCCCCAAACCACAGATTTCACCCTGCAATCGTGGTTTAACTCGAATGTTCCCTCTTAAAAGTCAGTTACGCATCTATCTTGATCTGCTTCGTTCGTCATCATCTCAGGCATCTAAACAATTCATTATTTTTGGCAGAGGTCGATCGGGTAGCACTGCCCTGGTCAGCCTCCTCAATTGTTTGCCTGATGTTTGCTGTGACGGTGAAATCTTAGCTCAACCCGTACTTTGGCCCCAACTATACCTTAAAGCCAAAGCTGCAAGTGCACAGGCATCTGTCTACGGTTGTAAGGTGCTAAGCTATCAGTTGCGAAATATACATAGCATTCAACAGAGATCACACTTTCTGTATGAATTAAGTCAAGCAGGATTTCATATTCTTTACTTGAGACGAGAAAACTTGCTAGACCATGCTATTTCTAACATCCGCGCTCGGAACTTTGGCTTTCATAAAAGTCGGTTAGTTCAAGGTTTCCAAAAAAATAAAATCCACGTCAACCCAGTGACAGTCGTTGATTGGATAGAAAAAAGTCAACAGCTATGGCAGTACGAGTTGTCCTTATTGCGAGATATTCCTTATTTGGAATTGACCTACGAAAAAAATCTAGCTAATGAGAGTCAGCATCAATTCACCATTGATACCATCTGTCAGCATCTGGGGATTCAATCTAGAGCTGCGGTGAGTCAATATCAAAAGGTGTCGCCACAGACTCTACAGGCATCTGTAGAAAACTATGATGAATTAATTAGCTATCTTAGAGCAACTCCCTACCATCACTATCTTGAGCCTTGTTCAGTCCTTTCTACCGTTTAGTGACAGGGCTCATTCGCTAGCATAATTACATCTGTTGTAATTCCATTGCTGACCAGAGGCGTTCGAGCTTATGACCACTATGCGCCAATCAAGCGCCTTGCCTGTAGGTACGGAACATCGCACTCTCTTTCTTGTACAGGTAAAACCCTATCCGTTAAGTGGTGGGGTTTCTTTGCGTAATTGGCAAAATATTAACCTTTTAGCTCAACGAGGGCCAATCGCTATTTTTTCCCTTTATAAGGGCAGTGCTGATGCAGGCTCATTACCATTGACTGCTGTTTGGCAGCATTACGATCTATCGGCACCATCACGTTCTATTTGGGAAAAGTTGCAGCGTCGCCTCTGGCGGTTTCGACCCACCGGTCATGGGCGTAGTGATTGGTTATACACCCAAGATGCTGCTAATCAACTGCGTCAGAGAATTACTAGTTTTAAACCAACTCTCATTATCGTTGAGGAGATTTGGTTATACCGCTACCTGCCTATTTTGCAACAAGTTGGATGTCCTTTAATTCTCGATAATCATAATGTTGAGGGTGACGATCGCCGCTACCAGGGGAGCGACGCTATAACTCCTACGATATTGGCTCAAGTAAAACACATCGAAGCAAGATTTATTCGAGCAGTTGATCAAGTTTGGATGTGTAGTCACGAGGATGTACGTCACTTACATCAGCTATATCCGATGGAAGAGAAGAAG
Source organism: Leptothoe sp. LEGE 181152 (assembly GCF_032906605.1). Lineage (NCBI taxonomy): Bacteria > Bacillati > Cyanobacteriota > Cyanophyceae > Nodosilineales > Cymatolegaceae > Leptothoe > Leptothoe sp. LEGE 181152. The sequence goes on along the minus strand of NZ_JASATU010000037.1, from coordinate 43,434 downwards.
GCCTATGTTATCCCTAATGGTGTTAATCCTGACTACTATAAAGCTGTACAGTCAAACACTATATTGTCCGACAAGGCTAAAACGTTGCTCTATCTTGGGCGTTTCTCGTATCAACCGAATGCTGAGGCCGCATCTATTTTGCTCAACCAGATCTATCCCTTGCTGAAAAAAACCGTTGGCAATTGTCAGCTTCTATTGGTGGGATGTGATCCGACCGAAGCTATGCTGAAAGCGGCCCAAGCCGATGCAAATATTATTGTTACAGGTCAAGTGGATGATGTTCGCCCCTACTTAGCGAGAGCAGCGGTTATGGTCGTTCCCTTACAAAAAGGGAGTGGTACCCGGCTCAAGCTTTTAGAGGCGTTTGCTGCTAAATGCCCTGTTATTAGTACAACAAAGGGAGCTGAAGGCCTGGAGGTAGAAGATGAGAAACATTTACTCTTAAGAGAGTCCCCCGCTACTATTGTGGAAGCAGTTCGGCGACTATGGCAGGATCCTCGCAAGGTTCAAGCATTGACAGAAGCAGCCCATAGCTATTTTCTAAAACGTTACACTTGGACTGCTGTCGGTCAAAAGATTCAGAACTCTTTGACACAGCTTTCCAGATAAAAAATTGCGATTGCTAATTTAGGGGATGAACTGGTCTAGAGGCCTTGCTATTTGAAGGTATCTCACAACTAAAGCCATCTCGAGGATCAGCAATGCCAAACAATTATCTATGCTTTTGCTTTGATGTAAACAGATGCCTCAACTTCAGGTACTCCAGGAACCTCTTACCGTCAGTGTGGTGGTGCCTCTATATAATAAGGCCGCGTATATTGAACAAACACTAAACTCAATTCTGGCGCAAACTCATCCTTCCCAGGAAATCATTGTTGTAGATGATGGCTCAACAGATGATGGTCCAGACTTGGTAAACGCGATGGAAGATGAGCGGATTCAGCTGATTTACCAAGATAATCAAGGTCCTGGTAGTGCGCGTAATCGAGGATTGCTGGCAGCAAACGCAACCTATGTGGCCTTTTTAGATGCTGATGATGAGTGGCTACCTAATTTCTTAGAAATAACGCTTAATCACTTGAGACAGCACCCCGACTGTGCCCTTTGTGTCACGGGTCAATATCGGGGTAAAAATCGGTCTGATTGGTGTAAGACGCTATCTGCTCTGGGGTTAACATCGGGACGATGGCAACTTCCCCATAGGTTACCGTCAGAGCAATTTAAACCCAACATTGATGTGCTCCACTCAGGAGCTATTGTGTGCGATCGCACCATCGTCAATCGTTTTGGTGGGTTTTATGACAAGCATCATTGCACCTATGGCGAAGACATTTATCTGTGGCTCCAGGTGATTCTCAACTATCCCATCTATCGGGATCTACAGCCCCTTATGTGGTATCACACCGAAGCCTCTGACCTGGCTGTCTGGAATCAGGTGCGACCGCCCTGGCCCATGTTACTTGAGCCCGAACCTCTGCGTCGCAGCTGTCCTGAAAGCTACCGTCCCCTACTAGAAAGTATTTTGAATACCTATGCTGCCATTGCCGCTTATCGTGCCACGACGGCTGAAGATTTGACCACAGTCAATCGTTTGTTTGACGCATTTCCCGAGGCCCGCAAGCAAATGTTTCAAGATTGGCGTAAACGGGTGGACTACCTGATTGCTAATGTGCCCAATTTGCGGCGAACGTTAAAAGGATTTAAGCGGGGCTCGTAGACGGGCATTACCTATTCTCCAGTGGTCATGGATGGGCAATGGCTAACCCTGATATTGAGCAACCACTTCGTCATAAATGCGTTCTAACTGGCGGGTATTTTTTTGCAGATCAAAATTTGCTGCTACGTGGGCTTGCCCTGCTTGGGCGAATTGCTGTCTTAATTCTGTGTCTTCCAATAGGCGGAGCAGATGTTTGGCTAGCTGCTCAGTATCTTTTTCTGGAGCCAGCAACCCAGTTTCGCCATGGATAACGGCTTCAGGAATGCCGCCCGTGGCAAAGCTCACAACCGGTAGCCCCATGGCCTGGGCCTCGGCAAAAACCATGCCAAAACCTTCCGCATCACCTGAGCGGGCGATGATACTGGGGCCACAAAATACCTGGGCGCGATTCATCCAGTGACGAACCTGCTCCGGAGACTGTTTGCCTAAAAATTGACCCCGTACAGAAAGCTGATCAGCAAGGGTTTGGAGGTGCGATCTCAATCCTCCATCTCCAATGATCACCAACTTTACCGGCGGCAACTGACGTTGCACCGCTGCCATGGCTCGTATCAGATACTCTCCCCCTTTTTTCTCGACCAGTCGTCCGACAAATAGCACCATGGGCTCTCGATCTAGATCCGGAGAGGGTTGAAAATATTGTCGGTCAATACCAATGTAATGCACCACAATCCTATGGGCATCTCCCCCCCTTAACAGCAATTGCTCACGGATAAACTCAGACACCGTAACGATACGGTTAGCAGCCGCCAATGCTCGGTCTCGTTTATGTAATAACAAGGCTCTAAAGAAATCCCCTTGACTACGTACTGTTGTCCATGAAGGGGTTTCCCAAGTAGCATCATAGCCATGAAAAGTAACCACCAGGGGAACGTTTAATTGCTGGCACAGCGGCAAGACTAAACCACCATCACTGCCAAAATGGGCATGCACCAGGTTAGGAGCATAGTGTTTTAAGACTTTTGTCCACCGAGGAGACGTAATGCCGCCAAACTTGTACAAGCCTTTCCACAGTCGACTGGGAAAGCCATGATCTCCCAAGACAACCATGTCTCGATGATTAAAATTATGATTTAATCGGCTCGTACCTACGTAGATAGCCCTGTAACACGAAAGGTTACCTCCTTGGGCGGGGATAAAGGTCTCTGAGTACGGTAAAAGCTGGTCACGATAAATTAAAACCGTGGACATAAGAAGCTTCTAGTCATTAGGATTTAGGCAATGCTGACGCTTTCTTGCCCAGCTTACTTTTCTTGCCCAGATCATGCGCTGGTATAAAGTCAGAAGAACTAGACTCGCCACGGTTATACAGACGTTGTTTCCAGGCATAAAAAGGACTTAACAAGCTGCTGATAAGTAACTGTAGTTCGGCTGCAGACACCACATCTCTATTTAAGTGACGATGATGTTTAACCAGATGCAGCAATAGCTTTCGGCAGTCATTGCCCATAAATAAGAGTACCCATAGCGGTCGCCGCCAGGGGGATATACCCACCATACGAGTGGCATACTTACTCAGACCAATGCCATGGAAAAAACGCAATAAATAACTTTTCTCAAAGCGCCAGCTGGGAATTTGATGCTCGATGTGCATCAGCGGATTGAACCAGATTTCCCAGTTTGCTTTTTTAAGATATAGCAATGCTTCCACATCCTCTCCTTTCAAGTTTAGAGAGTTTCCGACGGGACCTCTCAGTGTCAAAGGGTAGGGAACATTATCTAACCATGCCTGGCGTAAAATCACTAAGCCAGCTCCGGGAGGAACTAAGTTACTCATAGCGCGCCATCCCGTGGTGAAACAAACCTCCTCCTGGCGCTCTACCACAGGAATAAAGGGGGCAATGCGCTCAAAGTTGGCAGGTGGTGGGGTCTCATAGTTTGGATGAATCTGGCTCCCAAAAGCTGCTGCCTTGGGATGGGTACAGCCAAATTCATACGCCGACTGTACCCAATGGGAATCAGGAATATTGTCATCATCCAAAAAGCCAATCCACGTCCCCTGTGCTTCCACGATGGCGCGACGACGGGCAAAAGAGGCCCCTTGTCGCGCTTCTAATACATATCTCAGCGAACATGCCGTCCATGTTTGCTGATACCTATGGACAATATCAACTGTCCCATCAACACTGTTATTATCAACGATAATTATTTCCCAATTGATGCTGCTCGAAATAGCCTGGAAACTGAGGGCATCTAGAATTTTAGGTAATGTTAAAGCACCGTTATAAAGACGAATAGCAACCGAAAAATCAATCATAGATTTGAGTAACGCTACAGTCGCCTGGGCACCTATAGGAACATATCTTACTGAATTCAGTTAAAACCACAGCTAAGTTGAGGAATTTACCTGACATTGAATTGTTTAAACTATGACTTAGCCAACTCACGGATGACAACAGTAAATTCGTATTAATACGTAGGATAGTAATTGAAGATTACATAGACGGTTGTAATACTAGTGGGTGAGACCTGGGACGTAGCAATATCCATACAGTTATAGCGCTATCCATATATCTGCTACCATGCAATGCCCTCAGTGTATTCACTACAAGATAACTGCGAAAGCTAATCAGTACCACCTAAAGAAGTGACCCCCAGGTAACCTAAATCAGCAAAAATCTAAAAATTTACAATTAAATCACCGTTTCATTAAGTGTCTGGGAAAAAGTATCTACCCCCCTTTTGGTTAGGAGGAGTTACGTGTGACGGACCCATCAGTTAAGTGTTTCCCAAAAAGTGCATACCCCATACCCAAAAATCATTAATTCTCAAAAGTTAGTACATTCGACTTTAGTTTATATAAATGCAACTCCCCTGGCCATAGAGTTAACTGAACCTACGACCAAGGGAGTTTACAGCAATATTCAAGTTAGATGACCTTTACTCGTTTCACTAACCTGATGTTGGTGATGTGTTACGACAATGCTTTCTTGCTCATGCTGTACTTACCACCGCGGCCACGGTACCACTCACTGGTACGTGCACCAGCAGACAAGATATTAGAAACACGGTTACGTGCTTTCAAGAACGTAGCCTTAGGCATATCACTCTTGAAAATAGCGTCCATAACCTCAGCAATTTTAAATGCCTCATCTGGCTGGGCCTTTAGGATGTTAGCAACAACATCAGGTAGAGGTGTTTTACGGAAAGGATCTTGCACATAGCGCTGCCAGTTAGGAGATTTGCCTCCACGGGGCTTGCGAGTAGCCTTAGCAGCGGGTGCTGCCGCTGCTGCTGCTTTGGCCTTAGGGGCTTTAGCTTTAGGGGCAGCTTTTGCTTTTGCAGCTGTTTTAACAGATGGCTTGCGGCCACGACGCTTGCCAGGTTTCTTAGCAGGAGCAGGTTCAGGCGCTTCTTCCTCTTGTACGGTAGCAACCGCGCTGCTAAGAATTTCAGTAACATTGGCGGCAACACCATTAGTGTCACCGGTTGACTGAAACATGTTAATAACAGTCAAAAGGCCTTCGCGCTGTTTTGCGGCGGCGGAGAGTTGATCGCTTAGTGCTTCAACTTGAGAAGCCAACTGGGATTCAACTTCCTTGAGCTGATCAAGGACATTGGTAGCCATATCGGGTTAAACCTCACTTTGTTGCAATGAATTTGAGTGATATTTGAGAAAGATAGTCTCGTTGGTTTTTTAATTCTACAAACATATAGCACTAATTCAACAAGTTTTTAACACCAAAAAGATACCCAAACACAAAAAAGCACTATCATCGGCAGCTTTTTTGCCTCGCCAACAACCTCAATTTTCGAGATCAGATCCAACGGGTAGTCACGTTTGCTTGGGCAAAAACGGCAAAAGATACAACATATACATTTAAGCTACAACCTTCTAATGACAAAGGTTTTCAGGTTTGACAACTAACGAGAAACAGCTTTAAAGAGCGCTTTATGAAGGATTTTTTTGCCTCCTCGGTGAGGGGGCTTTTGCAGTCATCCCCCTTAATTATTTTCTGGGAAAGAATCAGCAAAATTTTTCTAAAAATTTAGGAAGACAGAACAATGCAAACTGTTAATGATGAACCAAGTCTCCCTTTAAAAGAAGAAAAACTAGTTCACTTGAACTAGTTTTTCTTCTTTTATGAAATTGTCAATTGATTTATCCCCACCGCGTTGATTGTAAGTTAGGGGGAACATCCTGAAGTCGGCCTGGGCCAATCGCTTTGATGGCCTCTGATAAGTCAACATTACCCGTGTAGAGGGCTTTCCCAACAATCACACCGCTGACACCTAATGGGGCTACGCCTAACAGACTGAGTAAATCGCTTGTGGAACTCACCCCTCCCGACGCAATAATAGGGGTATCAATTTTTCCAGCGAGATCTCTAAGCGCGTCTAAATTGGGTCCTTTGAGGGTGCCATCCCGTTTAATGTCGGTGTAAATAATGGCAGCAGCCCCTAAATCTCCCATGCGGCGGGCAAGATCATCAGCCATAACACTGGAGGTTTCTAACCAGCCACGGGTAGCAACTTTGCCATCACGGGCATCAATCCCTACGAAAATACGTCCTGGAAACTCGGCACTGAGTTCTCCCACTACATCAGGATTCTCAACGGCAACAGTACCTAAGATGGCGTACTGTACGCCCAGTTCAAATAGCTCTGCTACACGGTTGCGATCGCGTAATCCTCCCCCCACTTGAACCGGTACATCAACGGCCTGAACAATCTCGGTAATTGCCTGCCAGTTCTCGGGTTTACCCGCTTTAGCACCGTCTAAATCTACCAGGTGAATGCGAGAAGCTCCCTGTTCTGCCCAGCGGCGAGCAACAGCCACCGGATCATCACCAAAGACCTGAGACTGGTCATAGTCTCCTTGAAATAAGCGAACACAGCGACCGCCGAGTAAATCAATGGCAGGGATCACATCCATAGTAAAAATCTACCGTTCGATAGGGTAAGTAATGGTTCAAATTGTACAGAAAAAGGGGAGAGGAAATCGTTAGCACCATGGGCAAGAGCCTTGAATGCCTGACCTTCTAGCTACTGTAAACAATCAGACTCCAGTGCCTAGAGATTATCCGTAATGTTATCTAGTAACTGTGATATCTGGTCACGATCTGGAGCCATGGGGCTATGGGTCAGATAGGTTTCTAAGTCACTGCGGGCAGCCAACAGGTTTTGCAATTGGTAATGAACTAATCCCCGATCTCGGCTGTTGCTGGGCTCATTGGGCAGCAGCAGGAGCAAATAATCAAGGATCATCAGAGTGTTTGTTAAGTCACGCCGATTCAGGTAAATTAGCTTCAAATTAGTGAGAAGCCTTGCTAGAAGGGACTTATCGGTGATTGGAGCAAGATAGTGGCTGCTCCAAGCCGCATTGTCACCGTATAGCCGATGAAAAATAGCCTGACAATCGGTTGTAAAGAGGACCTCTCCCTGATTAAACGGGTCTATGTATACCTCCATCTCCTCAATCGTAGGGCGTGCTAAAAAATGTCCCGGCATGCCCACGCCAATCATCGGGAAATCTAACCGCTGAGCAACTTCTAGATACACCAGCGCCAGGGTAATGGGGATGCCTAATCGTCTTTCTAGCACCCGATTGAGATAGCTATTATCAGGATCGTAATACTCCATTTGGTTGCCCCTAAAGCCCAGTTCTCTGTAGAGATAGTGATTAATGGCCTGAATGGTCTTGAGGGGATAGGTAGAAATGTTAGGTCTGATAGCCGTTGCAATGGCATCCAGCTGTTGCAGAATCTCGGCGGGATCAAGCTCAGGATAAATTTCTTGCGCCGGACAGAGTGCGGCTGCAGCCAGGTTGCGAGTGGGCTGAGCAATCAATTGGCGAAACTGCTGTCGGGCCTGGGAGAAGCGCAGGGTCATGGAGATTGGTGAGGTTAAAAAGGCTTTGAGAGAGGGGTGATCAGGGGCGACAAGGACCGACAAAGGTCTTAGAGGAGCAGGGGGGAGTTAGTTGAATTTTGAGTGTTGAGTGAATGCCTGTGGATAGGAGTAATCCATGCATACGCAGGTAACTCAACACCAGAAACCAGGAACTAAGAGCCCATAACTCTTCCCTCTAACGTTGAGCTGAAGGCCCATCGTAGTCACTGCCACTGCCATAGATTAAGGCCTCTCTCCACCGTCGCCAATAGTAGCCAGCATCTTTGGCAGGAGTGGTTAGTATCTGATTGAGGGCGCTATAGATAGCCAAACTGAGATAATGTCCAGTCCAGTCTAAAACCGCTGGAACACCTACTTGGGGCAAAATTTTGGCGACAAGCATCGGATGATAAACAGAGGTGCGCAGTAACGTTTTTGCTAAGGGCAAGAACTGTACAACGTCTTGGAGAAATGGCCGTAGCACTGGCTCACCCAAGGCTGCCATATCTTGAAAAATGGTTGTTAGTAGGCTGTTGATGTGGTGTTGATCCAGGGATTGACCCATGGAAAGACTCATGGCTTTTTGAAACAGCCAGGTAACAGCAATATTCGGCTGATAAGGCTGTAACCAGCCAAGAGCGGCTGCATTTAGCTGATCTTGCTGTAAAGCATCATTGATGCCTGCACTCAGACGCGTTAGGTGCCGAATCATGGCCCCAAATCCGCCAAAACTGAGGGGAGACTGGTGGCCGCTAGCATCCCCAACTGCCAACAGCCGATCCCAAGAAAAACGTAGGGGGCTATTGCGATAAGCGGGGAAAAACCCAAACAAGGCCCGCTTAAAGTGAAGCTGCTCTAGGGAAACTCCTTGATAGTCAGGTAGTAACTGAAAGTAGTCTTCAAACAGGTCTTCTAGGGTGATGCGGTCGGGATGAGCATCGAGATAGGTGAACAGATAGGTGGTGCGGCCATCACGGGCGGGAAAAGCCTCCCAAAAATATTGGCACTGATTTTTAATCGGGGTGAATGAGGCAATTAGATCTCCGGTTTGATTATGTTCATATCCGGTGGCACAGGTTCCTACCACAAGACATACGGCATCAGGGGACTCTCCCTGACGGGCCTGCTGCACAATCGGGGAGAAATGGCCCATGGTATCGATCAGCAGACGGGTAACAAACGTACGCTCACCTGCGGTCACTTGCACGCCATCGGGAGCCACCCGAGCCGTGGAGAAGGGGGTCTTTTCCAAAAGTTCACCCCCCGCATCTAGAAAGACTCGTTTCAGGGTATCGAGCAGATAAACCGGGTCAACGCCAACATTGAGCACATCGCGTACCCAGAGGTCTTCACCACCATCGAAGTAAACGCGGGCCGGATTATATTCCGTTGCGATCGCAGTCTCCAGTTCCGTCTCACTTAATAGACCAAGCTCAACAAATGTCCTTAACTCACTACGAGATATATTCCACTCCTGATCCCGTCCCTTCAGGATATTTCTTTCTAATAGGGCTACACGCCATCCCTGACGGGCCAGAGTAGCGCCTAAGAGAATGCCCAGGGTGCCACCACAAATGATGACATCATAGGTGTCAGACTGGTTCTCTAGGTCCAAGGGCTCAGTTTGGGTAGACACCACATCGGGCGTGGGAATCTGTCCATGGCGATAGTCATGCCATAGGGCATCAGCTCGTTGGAGACCAATATAGGGATTGCCAGGAATGGCTTGGAGAATGGTTTGGGTGGGGGACATGAGATCAGAATCAGGGGAGGTAGAGGCAACAAAAACCGGAAATAAAGAAGCAGTCCAAACCCAATGGTCAAAAGACTACCCAAAAGAATTATCCCCGTGTTTCCAGCATAAGAGATGTAGGGTGCTGCATCGGGATAGCCCAGGTCTCGTTTCATGGTGTGAGTTGGGTTTCCCTTGGGAGTGCGTTTTAACACCAAACACCTGTGCTGCTCTGGCCGATCTTCTTCAAGGGTTAGGGGACTGCACAAAAATAAAGACCCAGGTTGGGACTATAGATGGGTGGATGAGTGATGGGGGAATGGGGTGATTATTTAAGCGCAAGCGCCTTAACACATTTGGAGTGTCTGGAGAAAACTGAATAAATGACCCTCGCCACTCACCAACAGTCTTACGGATGTATATCCACTCTCACTCCATGTACCTGGTTGGATGCCATAGGCGATCAGGAGGATAGTCGCGATCGCACCCCCAATCCCTACCAATCGCTGATTAAATACCTTTAGCCGTGTAGTATCTGGTGCTCGATATAGCAGAGCGTTAGTCGATTTTCTCAAAGCCAAGTAAGGCATTAAAGCCAAAGCTCCAAAGCCGAAAGAACTCACCACAAATGGCCAAGCCGGTAATGTCTGATCTCGTCCATCCGTCAAGACTAGACTGGCGTAGATAATTGGCCATAGCCCCATCAGATTAAACAAAACAACGGGGCAATGGGGTCAGATCAACCCATTGCCCCGCTGACAGTTGACAAATGACATCTAAGGTATCAGGGGTACTGGGTGGTGCCAGTAAGACTGCATAAGTTACAAAACCTAACCAAAGTGCTCCTAGGAAAAATGACTGCCATTGCCCTGTTAATGAGGGGGATATAGCAACCTCCTCGGATATCTTCATAAAGTTATGGTGTGTTGAAAGTTCAGATTTTCTTAAGTTTTAAGTTGGTATATCAACCAACATCAACCATCCCATTAATTGTACGAGGTGCCGTCTACTCTATAGAAGTGTCGCCAGTGTGACTTGCCTACCAGCACCTATTCGCCAGCGGCAATCTTTAAAACGCTAGGGTCCTAACCTAAGATGAGAGTTCACGAGTTCCTGCGGCTATACGAATCAGGCCATCGAAACTTTAAAGGAGTTAATCTGAGCGGTGCTGATCTGTCGAACTGCATTTTAGTTAATGTCGATTTGTCCGGTGCTAATTTGACGGCTGCTAACCTGAGTCGAGCCTTTCTCACCAAGGGACAATTTGTCGGTGCTCAGCTACAACGAACCAATTTGCAATTTGCCAAGCTGAGCGAGAGTAACTTTAGCCGTGCCAATCTCACCAAAATTGAGGGTCGTGGAACTTTTTGGATTAAATCTGATCTCTCCCATGCCCGGTTAAGTGGTGCTCAGCTGGCCCATGTAAACTTTCGCCAGAGTCGTTTGCACTGTGCTAATTTTTGCGGCGCAGTCCTGGCTGGAGCTAACTTGCGAGAAGCCCAATTAAGGGGGGCCAATCTTGCCTGGGCCAACTTGAGCGATGCCCGTCTTTATGGTGCCGACATTACCGCTGTGCAATTTAATGGCGCACATTTAGAAGGGGCGCGGCTTAACGGCCTTAATTTTCAAGACTATGACCTGAACGGCATTAACTTTTCCCATGCCCATATGAAGGGAGCAAATTTGCAGGGAACTAACTTAACAGCCGCCAATTTTTCCCACGCTCAATTACAACATGCCAATCTGCAACAGGCTCAAATGGTTGGGGCCAACTTGCACTATGCCCAATTGCAACGGGCTAATCTTGTGAATGTCGATCTTAGTCGCGCCAATATTGATCAAGCAGATTTAACAAGCGTCATACTCACCCATACAACCCTAGAAAAATCCAAGCCAGGAACTGTAGTCGTAAATCAAGGGATATTAGCGCGAAAATCAGTAAGTAAGTATTTCTGCCATTCAGTCTCAGACATCTGTAATAGCACCCAGAGTGTCCATGGAACTATTCTCTCCAGTTTCGGTTAGATCCCTTTAATGTTGTCTGGTTTAGATTTTAGCTTTGAGATATGACGTCATCTTCCCAACTGGGTCTCGTGTTAGTCACTACGGCTACTGAAACAGAAGCCCGTGCAATTGTTAAAAGCTTGATTGAGTCTAGATTGGCAGCCTGCGTCACCTTGACTCCAATTCAATCAATTTATCGTTGGCAGGGGGCTGTTCACAGCGACTCTGAGTACCAATTGTCGATTAAAACTGACCTGGCGCTATTTGACCAAATTGCCGCACAGATAGAGCACCAGCACAGCTACGATTTGCCAGAGATTATAGCAGTCCCTATTGTTGAGAGCACTGAGAGTTACGGCCAGTGGGTGAGGGAACAGGTTGGTGAGAGAGCAAGTAGGGACTAGGGAATAGGGAGTGGGGCTACAGCTGTGAAAGGGATATCTTGATGGAGTTTTCCGTTTCAACAGAAATAGCGCAGTCGTCCCTACTGTCCACTCCCTGAGTCCCATTCCCCCTTAAAACAGCTTCGCTGTTTGCGCCTTCACGTCATACTCGTACCGGGTCTTGTAGTCAGTGACTCCGTAGAGGTTAAAGGAAACTGTCGGTTCATCTCCTATGGGTTGTACCTGGTGAATTGCCCCTGGTGTAAAGCCAATAATGTCGCCAGGTACTAGATCTATCTCCCCAGCCGACTCTAGACGATGGGGCTTGTCTTCAGTGGGGGAACGTTGCCACAAATGATTTTTTTCCTCGCCACCAATCAAAGCAACAATCCCCCATGCTGAGTGGTTATGGATTGTTGATACTTGGCCAGGTGCCCAGGCCACCATTTGAACTGTTAGGGGAAATTCATATTCTCGATACAGAAATTTTACGGACCATCCAGTTTTTGGGGACGGTGCATCATACTCCATTTGTAACCAGTAGGAGCTAGTTAGTAGCTTACGGACAAGGGGCACAATCTTCTGAATACGAATACTGTCATCCTTCTCGTCTGCCAAAATGTCTTCTAAATCCGTTAAAAAGCGATACAGCCGATAAACACGTTTTGGGGGCTGCACATTATCCGTGCTTCCAAACGTGGTTGGCTGACCGTCATCGGTAATTAACCAGTTATGGTTTGTCATGGGCAAAGGGGCAAGAGTAGATTTATCAGACTAATGGCTTCATCTTAGATTCTCAAACACACAAAGATATAGCCATCCGCTGGTACTTAGAACATTGCCCTAATGTAACAGTGTTATATGAAAGAAACGTTTCATCTTGTAACAGCGGTGTGCTTACAGTCCGCACCTAGACACTGGGTTAAATTCTCTTGTCTGTAGCCTAATTCAGCTAATAGGCGGAGCAAACTTAAGCTATTTAGCTTTGAGGGGATTATAGCCATAAACCTTTTTGTGATTTTCAAGGTCAAACCAATTATCTTCTGCGTTATTCCTTAGAGCTCAAAGTGACTTACTGGGCAGGGCAAATAGTGCCAACGTTAGGGAATCTTAGCCAGTAGAACTCGACTCCGTTTACGCCCCCGGAACGCTTTTGGTGTATATGCTTAACTCACGCTCAAAACAGTACCTTCGTCGGTCTTTAACTTGGATGCTATTTACAGTTGTCTTGGCAACTGGATGTGGTCAAGCCAACTCGCAGGTGGATCCGAGCGTTCATATTGGCCCAGATGGTCAAGATATTCGGTGCACTAAAGATTCCTTATATGTTGAGCGGGGCCGTTACATATCTGGTAGCGACCAAAAGGAACGGGACTTTGCCTATCGTATTTCGGCCCAGTCTTTAGCGACTACGCCAGAAGAGGCCCTGGATATAGAAACTCGTTTACGCCAGCAGCGATGGTTTGATTTTGAACCTGAGGCTGGCAATCAACGTCTGGCAGCATTTTGCATTAGTCGCAATCTAGTTACAAACACAGATTATCAAGAGTTTGTGCTCGCAACTGGTTATCATCAGCCTGGCATCACTGCCGAGAACTACCAAGAGCAAAATATGCTGGTGCACTCCTATCAAGACCTGCGCCCATACTTTTGGCGGGGCTACCAGTTCCCTCCGGGTAAAGCGCAACACCCGGTTGTGCTGGTGTCTCAAAAAGATGCCTTAGCCTATGCCGCTTGGAAAAGCCAGGAAGATGGGCTTGAGTATCGACTGCCCACAGCTGACGAATGGGAAAAAGCAGCTCGCGGGATGGATGGACGTTATTTTGCCTGGGGTAGCGAATGGCAAGAGCAGGCTACAAACTGGCAGAAAAACGGACCCGAAGGAACTAGCCGTGTGGGTGCTTATCCCCTGAGTAAGAGTCCTTACGGTGTGGAAGACATGGCGGGCAATGTGTTTGAATTTACATCAACCGTATACGTGCAGGACGGTCAGGAGCGGGCCATTATGAAAGGGTGCGCCTGGGATGATCTGCCAGGATTTTGTCGGACTGCCTATCGCCATGGCCGACCTACGACCTATCGTCATATTTTGTTTGGATTTCGTTTGGTTTCGGACCCAAAACGCTAGTTTTGGCTGAAAAATCAGCTAAACTCCCTTGCCTTTCAGGTAATTAGCATCTTTTTCTCAGCCAACATTAAGGTTGATCGCGAATAATTATTCGCGGATTAATTTGTCGATTTGGTTTCGGCTGCATTATTATCTGTTCAATGCTTTAAGAGGAGCCCTCTGATGAAAGTTAATTATTTAGCGGCTGTTGCAGCTGCTTCTGTGTTGAGTGTTGGTGTTTTAACTGGTTGCGGCGGCGGCGGCGCAAATCCCTGTGCCGCTGACCCTTGCGCAGCACCCACTGAAGAAGTTGCTCCCTGTGCAGCTCCTTGTGCGGCTGATCCTTGTGCGGCTGACCCCTGTGCGGCTGATCCCTGTGCGGCTGATCCTTGTGCGGCTGACCCCTGTGCAGGCAGCTAACGTCTAGTACAGCTCAAAGACAACTGGATATTTACAAATTCAGCTTCCTGAAATTAGTTTCAGGAAGCTTTTGCTATGGTGACTGTGCCACAGCTAACACCACAGGAAGACTGCTATGAAGGTTGCATTTATTGGCCTTGGTACTATGGGCATGCCCATGGCCCTAAATTTGCTAGCTACAGGCCATCAGCTCATTGTCCATAATCGTAGTCGCGATCGCGAATTACCCCTGGTCGAGGCAGGTGCCCAGCGAGCCGCCACACCCGCTGCTGCTGCCACAGAGGCTGAAATTATTGTAATTTGCGTTAGCGATACGCCCGACGTTGAAGCAGTGCTTCTCGGGCCTGAGGGTGTGATTTCAGGAGCACAGCCCAATAGTTTAGTCATCGACATGTCCACCATTAGCCCCACGGTCACCCGAGCCATTGCAGCTGAGCTGGCTGAGCAGCAGATTGCCATGTTGGATGCTCCCGTATCCGGCGGTTCAGAAGGGGCGACCAACGGCACTCTATCCATCATGGTGGGGGGGGAAGCTGAAGCACTAACTAAAGCGATGCCTGTCCTGCAGGCCCTGGGTAAAACAATTACCCACGTTGGCCCCATCGGTGCTGGGCAAACCACCAAGGCCATTAATCAGATCGTTGTTGCAGGTACCTTTTGGGCCGTTGCTGAAGGGTTAGCTCTGGGGCTAAAAGCGGAGTTGGATATGGAAAAAGTCGTCCAGGCCGTGGGTGGTGGTGCGGCTAGTTCTTGGGCCTTTACCAATCGGTCTGGCAATATGCTCGATAATACCTATCCCCTTGGGTTCCGGATGCGGCTGCACCGCAAAGATTTGCTCATTGCTCTGGAGGCAGCCCGCGAACTGGGGTTGCCACTACCCATGGCAGCCTATGTGGAGCAGATTGAGAGTGGGCTGATCGCTCAGGGCTTTGGGGATGAAGATATGTCAGCGATTGCTCGCAGTCTGCGAGAGATGGGGGGGATCTAAAGGGTGTACGGAGATCGGACGGGAGGACCCTGCCCGCTTTCCGCATCAGGAGCTTAAGGTACGCCGATGGTGGTGATGTATAGCACGGCCTCATCCTCGGGGATGCCGAGGACGTCATTGACCTGATCGTCAAAGAACCCGGCAATGCCGCTCACACCGAGACCTAAGCGTGTGGCTGCCACATTCAGCCGCTGCCCTAGATGACCGGCATCCATGTGCAAATAGCGATATGTCCGATCACAATGGCGCTCAACGGCCTGTTTCAAATTGGCCGTATGCATAATGGCCACACTGGCATCACGGCCTAAGTGCTGTTCTAAGCAAAGATGATGTAGCTCGCGCCGGAAATGCTTAAACCGCACCTGTCGTAGGGTGGTTTCTGCCGGATCGTAGTAATAGCAGCCTGCATCCAGATTGTTGACGGCCAACACGACGATAAACGTCTGAATCAGGCTCAAATCAAAATAGTCGGGCTGCGGGTCGAACCCTTGTTCGCTATAGTTTTCAGGGTGATAGGTAAAATCCAGCAGCTGCCGTAGAGGATCCAAGGAAATTGCCGCACCCCGATAACGGCGAGTCGAACGCCGGTGCAGCATAGATTTAGTCAAATACTCCAGCCCTTCTCCCCAACTGATAGGGGCTACTTTGGTACTGGCGTTATTGCCAAATGGAAACGCATACTGGGAGCCAGCGAGTTGAGGCGAATGATCTAACCGGGCTTGCTCCAGACTTTTATCTGGCTGAGGGGTAATTTTGCTGGCCTGATGCAGTGCGGCCAGCAGCTGACCGTCATCTACCGTCACCCCATGCTCAGATACCTGTAAATCACTGGACAATGTGGTGCAGCCCCGGGGTAGGTTCTGCTCGACCTGTAGCAAATCGGCCAGGGCTAAAACCGCGATCGCACCCTCCTCTTCTGGGTTCAGGTACAGCAGATCATTCACCGCATCATCCACAAATCCACCGATCAGATGGGGGCGATAGTCACACAGCGATGCCGCCAGATCCACATTGCCCAATAAATGGCCTGTGTCCAGACATACCCGACGATAGGCCCGGGCCTGATAACGCCAGACCGAACGCTGGAACACAACGCTGGTCACCATCGCCAGGTGAGTGTGCTCCAGGGCCGGATGCCAAAAACAAGCCTCCTGCAATCGCTGCCACGGATGATCGTCCCAGAACCGCACCAAACTATGGGTCTTGACCTGGTAATTGTATAAACCAGCAGGCAGATGGGATGTGCCCCGGGAAATCAAGTAAACTTCTGCCGGGTACAGCGCACCGGCGGATGGGGCCGAACGCAGATAAACCGTATCCCCTATCGTGCTGGTAAATTTGGCCGTTAACCCATAGCTGTGGAATAAAAATTGCGATAGCCGCTGCCACCATTGATCGCTGGGACGTTCCACCGCTCCTAAATAGCCCTGTAGATCAAACCGGCTGCCCAAGGGATAACGTTTGTAAACTTCAGGCTGGTCAGCCCAGTTTAGGGTTCCTTGGGGCAGCGCATCGGGGAAATACTTAGTGCGTTGGTGATAGTGATAGGCGAGAGAGCGCGATGCCTTAGTCATGGCTGTGCAGTGGAGCTATCGATTGAGTGGATACCCAAGGCCGAGGATGCCCCCGAAAATCTTAAGTGACGCTTAAGAAAGCCTTTTTTCTACGATATGTATCTTAATTTACATTCTGTAACATCTTGCTTTCAGGTGCCAAACATTTCTGGAGCAATATTTATTGAGCCAGTTGGAGGCTGGCCTTATCGCAAGTGGCAGGTATCCAATTCAATTTTGACGTAGATGGGTATGACGGTTGATGAATTCTTAGCGGCCTATCAAGCTGGGAAACGTGACTTTCAAGACATTGTGCTAGAAGCAGCTAACTTATTTGATTGCGATATCCGCAACTGTGATCTCACGGGTGCTCACCTGCAGGGAGCCTATTTACCCTATGCCAAGCTCAGTCGGGTGCGGTTAATTGAGGCCACCTTAACGGATGCCAATCTGGGTAATGCCTTACTACAGGCTTCAGATTTGTCGCAAGCTAACCTACAGCGGGCCATCCTGTCCTATGGGAATTTGCGGGGAGCCAAGTTATCTGACGCGACGTTGTATCAGGCCAACCTTTACAGGGCTGACTTAACCGGGGCTGATTTAACGGGAGCCGATCTACGTCAGGTGAATTTAAGTCGGGCCAACTTAACCCAGGCCAACTTAACCCAGGTAGATTTGCGGGGTGCTAATTTATTCCGGGCCCGGCAGGTGGATTTAAGTGACGTGATATGCGATCGCACCACCATTGGTCCCGATGGTTATCCTATAGAAAATAGCGAGAATGAATTGTAGAGGCGTTCCGATGGAACGCCTCTACAAGCCGCCCTAGCTCAGGTATGCTATGAGCAGTCTTTAAGACCTGTCCTGCCCTTCCCCTCTATGACTGTGAGCGCATCATCAAAATCTGCTAATTGGCCAAAGTTGGCCCTCATGCTGATCTTAATGTGTGCTCCCATTCGACCGGGTCATGCCCAGACGGACACCACGATCACATCCTTGGGTAACAGCTCCACGGCTGAAGCGACGACGGCTGTGAATCAGCGTCCTGACGATGCTGTTGATTCTTCTGACTGGAGCATTGTGCTGCTGAGCATTTTGATCGGCACCTTGATCTTGCTCCTGGGGATGGGGATGGCCATGCTCTGGGTGATGCGCAGTGCGGTGGAAACAGAAATCACCAAGAATGTGACTAAAAACGTCCTTGGTCAGCTCAATGAAATCGAAAACCTGGAGAGCAAGATCCAGGCTGCCACCCGTAGAATTGATGGCATTTTGGCTGAGGCTGACGACCGCGCCGATGAGCTGGTGGAACGCTCCACCAGTTTTCAGCGAGACCTGACCACCCAGCGCAATAGTTTAACCAAGCTACTGGCGGATATTACTGACCTGAAGGCACGAACCGTTAAAGATTGGCAAACGGAGCTGGATAATGCTCGCCAGTCTTTTGGCACGACCCAAACCGATTTTCTGCAAGAGCTGGATAACCTGAAACAGACCACGATTCAGCAGCTGCAAACTCTCCAAGCCGATACCCGGCGGCAGCAACAGTCTGTATTTCAGGGGTTAGATACTGCCCAGTCCACCCTGGATAATCATTTGGCAGGTCTTAAAGCCACCGCTGACCATCGCCAAGGTATTTATCTCGATGAGCTAGAGCGCAAAGAATCTATCTTTTCTGACGAGATTGGTACACTACAGGCCAACACCATTGAGCAGCGCGATCGCTGGTTAGAAAAGTTGACCAGCCTGGAAAAAAATATTGGCCCCCAGCTGGAAGATTTGCGTAAGGCCATGAAAGCACAGCTGGAGCAGCAGCGGGACAGCATTATCGAAGAAATGCAGCAGGACCGGGGGGACTTTACCCAGGAAATGCAGCAAAGCCGGGGAGAATTTGCCCAGCAGCTGAACGAGATGCAGGCTAATGCCCTGGGCCATAAAGAATTAGCACTGCAGACCATTGAACGTTCAGTGGGTGACCTGCAACAGCAGTTTCAGCAGCTGCGTAACGATATTGAAGGCCGCAAAGCTGACCTGATGCAGCAGTTACGTCAGTCCACCGATGACTTTTTGACCCAGTTTGCCACCCTCCGAGTGGATGTGGAAGGTCGTAAAGGGGTGCTGTTAGGGGATATGGACCAGGTGGCCGCCAACTTTAAGCACCAGCTAGAACGACTGCAAGGGGACCTCAGCACCGAGCGAGATGAGTCATTTCGAGCATTGCAGCAGACGGCTAACAGTTTTGCCAATCAGCTCAGCCAGTTGCAAAGTGAAACAGGTGATCAGCAGTCTCGCACGCTGCAGACTATTGATGGCGCTGCCCGCGAATTTAACCGTCAGCTTACGGAGCTGCAGTCCAGTGTGACCCAGCAGCAGCAAGAGTCGTTGCAAAGTCTGCAGCAGCTTGAGGGCGAGTTTACCCAGCAATTGGGGCAAGTGCGTGATGTGGTGTTTGGCCGTCGCGACGTGGTGATCGACAAGCTGGATCAGTTTGATGCCAGCCTGGGGACGCAGATCAATGAGCTGGCGAATGCCGCCCGTGGTCGTCAGCAGGAAGCCCAGCAGCGGCTAATGGTGATTGTTGAGCGCTTTGCTACAGCCCTTGACGACCTGAAAACCCGGTTTGAAGGAGAGCAGTCTACCTCAGCCGCTGATTTGGAGCAGCTAAAACAGAGCTTTGCGGAGCAGCTGGATAGCTTACAAACTGATGCCAAGGTGCAAAAGGACCAGATTATGCGCCAGTTAGGGGAAGTGACGCCTGAATATGTGGCTGATTCGTTTGTGGATACGGCTCAAACTCAACTGCAAAGCCTGACCGAGCGCCTGGCACGGCTACAGTCTAATCGCCCCGAGCTGTTTGAGACCATTGACGAGCTTGTGGCCGAGGCTGAAGGCCAGATTGAAGCCGGTAATTTAGAAGATGCGATCGCAACCTACGATCGAGCCCTAGCCATCCAGCCAAACAATGCGGAACTGTGGTTAGCACGCAGTAAACCCCTCACCCAGCTGAAACGTCGTGATGAGGCCCTAACGGCGTTGCAAAAGGTGATTGACCTGGAGCCCCAGCGCAAAGAAGCCTGGTATCAGCGCGGTCTAGTACTGCGTGAGCTACGTCGCTATGACGATGCCCTGACCACCTTTGAACGGGTGATTGAACTCAATGATACGGACCCAAGAGCCTGGCTCAATAAGGGCATGGTGCTCAGCCGTCTCAAGCAGCGAGAAAAGGCAATTATTTCCTTTGATAAGGCCATTGCCCTTAACCCCACTTACCACGAAGCCTGGGTGAACCGTGGAGTGGCCTACGGTATTTTGCAACAACCAGAGGAAGCATTTAAGTCCTTTGATAAGGCAGTCAAGATTCAGGAAAACGACGGTGTGGCCTGGCTAAATCGGGGATTGGCACTATTGGATCTAGAGCGCTTTGAAGATGCGGTACCGTCGTTTGAGCAGGCCACACGGTTTAAGCCAGATTTAGTCAAGGCCTGGGATAATCGCGGATTGGCACTCGTTAAGCTGGGTCGAGACCGGGATGCCCTCAAGAGTTTTGAAAAAGCACTGGAGTTAAACCCGGCCTATGCAAAGACGTACTACAACCGTGCCGTTTGTTATGCCCTACAGCGGGAGACTGATAAGTCCCTAGAAAATTTGCAGAAAGCGGTGCAGATTGATCCGCGCTATAAAGAAGAAGCCCAGGCAGACGAGAGCTTTGAAGATATTTGGCAGGACAACTGGTTCAAAGAGTTAGTGGCGTAGGTTGGGTTGAATTTTGAGAAACCCAACAATCTAAATACGCGAGAAGGAACTGGGTAAGCTCTCATTAAGTCTGCTAGGTTTAGCGATCGCATTTCAAACCCATGAAAAACCGCTTAAATATCCGAGATACCAACATCTTGGGTGATGATGGCCCCATGCTGGTACTAGATTTTTTAACCGAACAGATTACGGTGCGAGAGCTAATTCGCAGTCGGGTTTATCAAGAAGTGAAAGACTTTAATGCGAAGCAGCCGGACGTTTTTACAGGATTGGTGCAACCCACTGAAACCGAACAGACACTAAACGGTTACAAACTGCGTAAACCCCGCAAGATTAACTGGGAAGCTCAGTTTGAAAAAGCCATTACCGCCTTTCAAAGTAACGGCTTTATCATTTTAGTGGATGACGAACAAGTGACGGAACTGGAAGACGAGATCACCATTGCCCCTGAGACTTCGGTCACCTTTATGAAATTGGTCCCCCTGGTGGGCGGTTAGTTGGGAGGTTAACCATGACCATCAACAATGCTGATATCATCCAAGCAGTTCTGCAAGAGCATCAAGAACCAACCAAAGGTCCCTCTTACAACTTCAAAGAGTCTGACATTTGGGAAGAAATCTCTAAACTCAATCGAGCTGAGCAAGCTGAGTTAGCCCTTGCCATGGTGCAAGCCTATAAGCACCACATGGAACAGGCGACTAACAATGACGATGGTGATGCCTATGGCAACGCCTCTGGTATTGCCAATGTGTTGCTACTGATCTTAAATCGCAAACTACCTTTTACCGCAGACGGTGTGATTGAATTTCTAGTCACCTGTCAAGATCGGAATCTGCGCACCTGGTATTGGTATACACCTGTCAAAAAGCTAACGCGAGATTATCTCAAAGACCATGCTCTAACGCCCGACCTACAAGCTGCTATTGAAGCAACCTACAACAGCTGGTCAAAACTTTACGGCGATGCACCCAAAGCCGCCAACCAACTACGCTTGTTAATCTCCGCTGAGACCAAAACCCTGGCAGTCACCCCCGGAGAACCCTGGTCTGATGCAGCTAAACAAACTATCGAAGCACTGCCCGAAACCAAACAAACTGCCTGGATTCAACTGCTTGCAGCCTGCTCTACAGCCTCTGGCGGTAAACCCACCGCCAAGTGGCTCAAAAGCGCCAAGCCTCTGCGCCAGGCTGTAGGTATAGACACCTTTCAACAGTATCTAGTGGAGTGGTGTCCACTGGTAGACCAGCCCCGCACGCAGCCTTTGCCCGGTTGGCGTGGTGGTGATGATGTGATTCAAGACAAAAATGCCGACATTCTCAAAGGTTTAGTGTGGCTCTGTGCGGATCAAACCGAGGAAGAGTTGGTGCGTGCTTTGGGAAAACTAGCAGTTTCAGCCTATCGCAAAATTCCTGGCATTGGACCACGGTGCGTGAAGCTGGGCAATGCCTGTGTGTGGGCCTTGGGGCAAATGCCCACAGCGGATGCCATTGGTCAGCTGGCATTGTTAAAGGTAAAGGTAAAGTTTGGCACGGCCCAAAAGGGAATTGAAAAAGCACTGACAGCTGCGGCTGAGCGAGAGGGACTACCCCGAGAAGAAATTGAAGAGTTGGCGGTGCCCACCTATGGGTTGAGTGAGGTGGGCGTGCGGCGAGAGACATTGGGCGAGTTTACGGCTGAGCTGATGGTGACTGGCACTAGTAGCACAGTGCTACGGTGGCTTAAGGCAGATGGCAACGTGCAAAAGTCAGTGCCTAAGGCCGTTAAGGATAACTACGGTGAGGATCTAAAGGAGCTAAAACAGGCAGCAAAAGATATTCAGAAGATGTTGCCCGCCCAGAGAGACCGCATCGAGGCATTTTATCTACAGCAGAAGACGTGGGGTTTTACTATCTGGCAGGAGCGTTATGTCAATCATCCATTGGTGGGTACTTTAGCGAGACGGATGCTCTGGCAGTTTGAAGAAGATGGAAAACATGCTGTAGGGTTCTGGTTTGACAGGGAAAACGGTCCCCCCAGCTCCCAAAACTTGGGGGAAGTCTCTGCTCAAAGTCCCCCAGACTTGGAGGATTTAGGGGGCCAAGGCAAGATAGCCAACACGACTCAAACATCTTTGAAGACAAATCTAGTCGATCTACAAGGAAAACCCATTGACTGGTTGACACATAAAACTCGCGTCAGTCTATGGCATCCGATTACAGCAACAACTGAGACCATTCAGGCCTGGCGCAGTTGGTTAGTTAACCATGGGATTCAGCAGCCGTTTAAACAGGCCCACCGGGAGATTTATCTACTCACGGCGGCTGAAGAGACTACTCGTGTGTACTCCAATCGGTTTGCAGCCCACATTATTAAGCAGCATCAGTTTAATGCGCTGTGTGGTCAGCGGGGCTGGAAGAATCAGCTGAGGCTGATGGTGGATGATGATTATGAACCGGCACGGTTACTATTGCCCAAGTGGGATTTGCGGGCAGAGTTTTGGATTGAAGGGATTGGGGATGACTACGGTAGCGATACGACTGAGGCGGGTACCTATCTTTATTTAGCGACGGACCAGGTGAGGTTTTACCCAATTGATGCGGCGAGTAATTTTGCCCATGCGGGTGGTGGTGGTTATGGCACCTATCGTAATGCTCCAGCAGAGCCGATACCGTTGAGTGACATTCCGGCATTGGTATTGACAGAGGTGTTACGGGATGTAGATTTGTTTGTGGGTGTTGCCAGTGTGGGCAATGATCCAAACTGGACGGATGGTGGCGCTGAAGGACGACGACAGTATTATGACTACTGGCATGATTATTCGTTTGGGGAGCTATCGGCGACTGCCCAGACGCGACGGCAAGTGTTGGAAAATTTGGTGCCCAAGTTGAAGAAGATTGCTAGCCGCTGTTCGTTTCAGGAACGATTTTTGGTGGTGAGGGGGGATATTCGCACCTATAAGATTCACCTGGGCAGTGGGAATATTTTGATGGAGCCGAATGATCAGTATTTGTGTATTGTGCGGGCAGGGAAGAGTGCGGCGGATAAAGTGTTTCTGCCCTTTGAGGGGGATAAGACCCTGGCGCTGATTTTGAGCAAGGCGTTTTTGCTGGCCGAGGATACAAAAATTATAGACAAAACAATTTTGAGCCAGATTAACCCGTAGGTTGGGGTTGAAGTGGATTGTTGGGTTTTGGAGAGCCGCAAGGGAGCAGAGAATGTTGGATAAAGTTATCAACCCAACCTACGGGGGATGTTCATCTCTGGTGAATGACAATATCGCCCCCACTGACCTTTTGCAAGAAGAGACGATCGGCAACATGGTCAAGAAGCCGGACATAGTATCTACCTGTCAGGCAGAATTGAACGATAATTCAAGCTTATACTACTCATCCTCAGCCTTTTCCCACTCCAGGGTAATCTCCAAACTTGTCGTCCCAGTTCCCCTGGCCAACGCCGCAATCAGATGCCCCTCCTGCACCTCCACCTCCACACCAAAGGTCACACTGGCTTTGGTTGGTTTCGCTGCATTAATCGGCTTTGCAACGGCCTTCACAATCCCCTCAATGGAAGACGTTACCCTATCAAACGAAGACTTAGACCCTAACTTATCTGAATTACCCCGTGTTACTTGGGGTGGTTTTACCTTGACATAAATCAAGCTGCCATCGTCTAACTCTACAGGGACTGTTTGGCCCGATTCGTAATTCATGAGCAAGCGCTAAAACATCAGCTCTGTTATAACGCTCGTACCACAATTACCCAACCCACCAGCAACATTTCGACAGGCAAAAAAAGCCACCCCCATTAAAAGGTGACTCGGATGTTCCAGGAAACTTAACCAAAATTTGACTGATTACGGCAACGTCTCTTCCTACAGCGCCGCCCTATTCGTCAGCCACTCTGCGGACCAAAAGCGCACTGCACCATCAGCACTGCTGCTCATCAACACCTTGCCCTCATCAGCAAATTCCAGATCCCATACAGCCATTGTGTGCCCCCTCAGGGTTTGCACCCGCTGATGATTTTTCACATCCCATAGTTTCACTGTGTGATCATAGCTGCCACTGGCCACCGTGCGCCCATCGGGGCTAAACGCCACTGAATATACTGCGCGCCCATGGCCCACAAACATACAAACAGGTTCAAATTTTTGCAAATCCCAGGCAATCGCGGTCCTATCTTGACTACCGCTCACCACCATGGTGCTATCGGGGCTAAATGCTAAATCCCACACCGTTCTCTTGTGCCCATGCAGCGTGAGTAGCTTCATCTTAGTTTTGAGATCCCACACGTGAAGCATACCGCGCCGATCCCCGCTGACAATAGTCTTGCCATTGGGGCTAATAGCCACCGCCGTAATTCCGTGGGGGTGCTCAAACGTGTGTAACAGCTCACCGGACCAGATATCCCAAATTCTGACAGTTTTATCAAAACTGCCACTCACCAAAAGGCTGCCATCTTCGCTGATGGCCAACGATTTCACATCATCGGTATGCCCAACCAAATCATGAAACAGTTGCTTTGTCATTAAGTTCCAAATGCGAATATCGTTGTCCCAGCTACCGCTGGCCAGCAGCTTGCCACTCGGAGTCAAGACAACATCTTCGACCGCATCAGAATGAACTTGGTGGGATTGCAACAACTTGCCAGATACGGAATCCCAGACCGAAATAGTGCCATCAAAATGCCCCGTTGCAAAAATCTGGCTGGCCGCATGCATGGTGCTGCCATAGGTCACCGCATCGGTTGTAAAGGCCTGCCGTGAGCCAAAACGATTATCAAAACCAAAAGAGGCATGGGCATCGGTGACACCTGACGCTACATTAACGGCACCCATACGGGTCGCCATCGGTGGCGCAACCATGTCTATACCCACTGCGATACAGGCAGCCACTAAGCTAATTAAACTCAGCTTTTCAGCGGTGGATGTCTTCTTTTTACGGGATTTTTTAGCTTTAGATGGTTGATTTTCGCGTTGCTGACGCTTTTTACTGGCAAGATTTTTTAAAAATGAGTTCCTTTTCTTAGCTTCGGTAGATTTTGATGTGACGATCATGACGTTTATACTGGCACCACTGATAAATTCCAACAGAAGCCTATGCCTAGCTAGACATAGAACTCCTTAGCCATGGCTGCTGCCCATAAAGAGGTGGACAGACATCCTCGAATGGGCCCCCTCTTGTGTTTAGTGAGGGAGTATATCAATAACAAAGGGCACCTCAAATCATCCGCTGGGCCATGTTTGAACCCCCAGGTTCGATGAAATGAGGTAAATATTAGTTGATTCTGACTTTAACCAGGTCTTTCTGAAATTCTGATCCTTTGCGAACCAGGAACAAAACTGTAATGGCGATAATGCAGATGGCAGCAATTGGAGTAACCATTGTCCACTGACCTGCCATTTTATTGATGACATGCCAGGTCAGCAGAAACATGGCGGCATAGGTCAATGTATGGAGGCGTTTCCAATTTTTTTTGAGCCGCTTTATGCTCCAGTTGTTAGAGGTGATTGTTAGTAGCGTAAAAATAATGAGTGTTGACAACCCCTCAACACTGGCTCGGTAGGTATGGAAATCAAAAAAGTCAAAATTACGTTTGCGAATGACAAAGTAGGTATGACCAACCGCAAGTACAAAAGATAGAATGCCAATAGCTCGTCGCTGTTTGAGTAGCCAGCGAACAATGCTATGGCTTTTGAAAGCTGGAAAGACAACGCGGATAATGGTTGGTGCCAAAGTGGCGACATAGGCAACCAGTGCCAGAAACCCCAGATGGTTTCCAAGGGGCACGGGCTCAAACGATAGACTCATCTCAGGTAGAACACTCATCGGTTAACTGCTGCTTAGGAGACGCTCAAACCGAACTAAACGTTGGCGTGAAATCTCCTTAACGGTCGAATTGTCTGTGAGTACGGAGTCTACTTGCAACGCTGTAACAAGGCTTCAAACATTTTTAAGACTCCGACTTTAGACTAAATGAAAAATAATGATGCACCCATTGTGTCCCCGATCAAACAAGATACGTTTGAAAAAATCCCTGCTAAATGTAGTTGAGCAGGGAAATAATAAATGCTCTTGCTAACGTATATATGTTAGAACGGAGTAATTTCACCCACTCATATTGATCCGGAGACTTTATCAAAAGTTTCTAGTTTCCCCATGAATTGCTAAAGATTCTGTAGAGAGTCAAATCATGACTTGACTTTTATGTCTTCATATTGCTAACAACACAACTTCCCCCCTAGTATCTGAATAATGCCAAACTAGGAGGGAAGTGCTGAATTAAGTTATTTATGGCGATTTTGCTAGCTTAGGATGATAAAGCTTGCCGATAGTTAGACTTTTTCAGTATTAGTCCTAAAGGGAGCGCCTTAAGGGCTTCACCCGCTGACTCAAAGCGAAGATGGTAATTTGGACTGACCATTCGCTCGAAAAGTTTAATAATGTTCGAATCTGCCTTGACCAAATCCGTTAGCTTGCCCTTGCTGCTGGTCTTAACGAGCCATTCAGGAGACTGTCCTGTTAATGATTGTAGGACAATCATGCCGATGGAATAGACGTCGCTGTTTAGCTGAGGATTACCAGCACGCTGCTCAACGGGTTGATAGTTGTGGTGTTTCAAAATTGCTTGGCGGTAGGCCAATGAATGGGACCGCAGATTGACAAATAGCCGCTTGAGGACACCATATTCCACCAGGATGATGCGATCGTCCGATTGACGACGTACAAAGCTTTGGGGATGACATTCACAGTGGACAATTTTCCCTTGGTGAAAGGGGTGTATGCTGCTAAGCAAATTGTGGGTTAGCTGCAAGACGTGGCCCATGGATTGCGCACTGTCGAGCTCATCGACTAAGGATGTGCCTACAATATCGGACTGTACCCAGTAGAATTTATCATCTTGCTCAAACGAATCTAGGCAAGTGGCAATATCATCCTGTCGAGTGATGACCTTGAGAAACTTCATTTCTGAGTCCAGGGCATCACGCACCAGGGGCAGTAGTGAAGAATTTCCGACTGGTAGGTTAAAGACATTGATGATGACTGATTTGGCATCATTGTCGAGATCTTTAGCCAATAATCGCTGGCCAAATGTGTTTTCACTCAGCACTCGGCTAACTTCGTAGCGCCCCTTTAGAGACTCCTCAGAGGACTTGTTCCGGCTAGGCTGCGGAGATGTGAACTGTGTCTTTAATGATGAAAACTCGCTTTCTAATTCTGAAAATTGAGATAGCGCAGATTCTAATTTTGTGAAGGTTAGGGGGTTGGCTGCTGACGATGTGCTGTCAGGGGATGTCACCCCTAACAATGTATTCACCTTGCCTAGCAGACGCTTAAGTACAATGGGTTTAGTATCGTAGTCGTTGCAGCCAACTTCTAACGCTGTTTTCCAGTTACCTGATTTATTGTTAGTTGTTAACGCAATGATAGGGATATGTGCCGCTGCCGTGGATGCTTTCAGGATTTTGATTGACTGCCATCCATCCATCACGGGTAAATCCGTATCCATGATGATTAAATCGGGCTGCTTTTCGATGGCCAGTGATACACCTTTGTCGCCATCGGTTGCAGTCAGAACCTCGTATCCGCAATGCTTCAGGCGTCGTTCCAGCATTTTGCGGTTTAATGCATTGTTTTCTACTAACAAAACCTTAGGCATGGCGAATAATAAGGGATAGATTGAACACTCAACGATGTCAGGACGTCATGGTTAAGCTGTCGCCCAACCGACTTAGCAAAATTAGACCGCAGCACAAACATGCAGTTCTTCTAAAAAGTCTTGCAAATTCAAATCGTTGCGATAGTAGATACTTTGAACATCATTGGCAATTTGGATGCTGATCTCTGTTTCGATAACTGAATTAGCGATCGCAATAATAGGAATTTCCTCAAACGCCGACGTCTGTCGCAGCGACTTGATACACTGAATCGCATCAGACTCCAGACTTAAGTCAATTAAAATAAGGGTCGGTGGTTTGTCTACCTGAGCCAGCGTCAAGGCATCGGCACTATTGTCAATACACTTAACTAACCAGGTTTCTTGCTGCAGCATACGAGTAATAACTTCTTCATTCTTTTCGCGTGCTTGCAGTACTAAAAGCCATGGTTGCTCTTCTTGGATGGGCTGGCGGTTGCCTTGAACCACTTGAGGTAAGCGCAGAGTAAACTGGGAGCCTCTATCAGACTGACTTTCTACTGTAATATCTCCTCCCATCATGTTGGCAAACTGTTTGGTGATGGTCAGGCCGAGTCCTGTGCCGCCAAACTGTCGAGTGGTTGAACTATCGGCTTGGGCAAAGGCTTCAAAGACCTTTTTCTGTTGTTCCGATGTCATGCCAATGCCAGTGTCTGTGACAATAAAATCAATCCATGGTTGATCCCCTTCCATGCTTGATTTAACTGTTAAGGCAATGGTTCCATCTTGAGTAAATTTGTTAGCATTACTGAGCAGGTTTAACAAGCTCTGATGCACTTTAGAGTGATCGGCCGAAATTACGTCTACATTAGCTCCCTGATGGACAATTAGCTTATTACCCTTCTTTTGAATGAGGGGATTGAGGACATCAGCAACCTGTTCAACTAAGAAGGAAATGGAGAATTCCTCAATGAATAGCTCCATGCGACCTGATTCAATCTTGGAGAGGTCAAGGACTGAATTAATTAGGGTCAGTAGTTGTTTGCCGGCATCTTGAATACGATACAGATCGGTTTGGGCATCTTCGACAGAAAGGTCTTCAGCTTCTTCAGCCAGCATCTCACTGTAGCCAATAATGGCATTGAGAGGTGTGCGTAGCTCATGGCTCATATTGGCCAAAAATTCGCTCTTTGCCTGGGTTGACGCTTCAGCGCTTTCTTTAGCGTGGCTTAAAGATTGTTCCCTGAGGACAACTTCGTTGGCCATGTGCTCAAAGGCTCGAGCCAGTTGCCCCGGCTCGTCGGTGCGGGATGTCAAACTGCTGAGGGATGTGGTGCCGTCTGAGTTAGTGGGTAGGGTGACCCGTTGTCCTAGACTGATGTCGCGGATGAGCTTGTTGAGTTGGCCGAGGGGACTAATCACTGTTTTTCTTAGCAGGTGATTGATGACGCCAATGACGACAGCAAATACACCGGTAAAGATGGCAACCGCGAGTAAGAGATATTGATTTCCTTCTATAAATACCTGGCTAGAGGGGACGTATATGGTCTGAGCCGCAACGGTTTCTCCTAGTTTCCAGCCGTAGCCATTTTCAGTACCATAGGTTTGCCGCATACTGGGTGGCGCATCTGAGGGGATGCCATGGCATTCTAAACAGCTCTCTTTTTCAATGGTGAGCGGGCGGCTGATGTACAGCAGCTTTTTACCCTCCATTCTGCGATAACCTTTGAGTTCTTCTAGCTTGCTGTTTTCTCGAAATTGATTGACAACTTGGGTTTCAAACTCGTCTGCTTGATCCCTTGGATTGGTTGGATTTAGGGTTGCTTCTTTGTATAGAAAATCCTCATATTCATTCGCGGCGCGGAAACCTTCAAATACTTCCCTGGCGGAATAGGCCGGTACGGTTTCAGGAATAAATTCTGTCGCTTCAGCCAGTTCATCTGCCAGATGGGGTCTTACCTGCGCACTGGTGTAGTTTCTGACCGCATTCATGGTTTGGATTAATATTTCTGCCCGATGGACGATTTCGCCCTCAGCTTTCTGACGCATCGCAGCTGAGAGAATTAATCCACTGGCAATAATGCCCACGAAAAAAATAATCGTTAACATCCTGGTAAATTGATTACCAAGACTAGAAAGACGGCGTTGAGACCTCATAGTGTATGACTCACCCTAAAAGTTAGGCATATAAATAATTTGGTGTTGCTGACCTTGGCAGGGGTCAATCTAAGAAACACTGATGTAAAGCAATCCTGCCCGATCGCTTCATCCCTTAAATCAGCAACAGCAATAATTCCTCTATGGGTCGATTATGTGTTATGCCATGGTGAGGAATAAAGTATGGCTCAACGGTAAAACCAATAATTTATGGGTATGTAGATATTCGCTAAAATATTTTGGTTCTTTCCTGGTGGATAGAACCGTAGCTATAGAGTACATTTCATCCGTTATAGCTACTTTTTTGGAGAGATATATAATTTCTGTTCCTATTTCTCAAGGCTGAATATTTAGCTTTGATGAAATCTGTAGATTGAAGGGCTTATCAGTAAAATTACCGTTGCTTTATTTGCAGATGAATGGGTCTGGAGAAAGCGGTCATAACCAGCTCTTATGAATTATGTCGCTTTAAAATTGGGCAACTGATAGATCGGCCCTCGACTATTCGACATTTTGTTTTTCTTTACCCATGGGCAACAGTGTGGTGATCTGCCAGGGTTGTTGTTCGTTTTTTTCGATACTTGGTGTCAGGGTTATCAGGTCTTGGATATTGTGCTCCATAGTTTGACAGATGGCATTTAGGGGCAGATCATTGCGATCGCACCCAAAAGGATTTTCAATTTCCAGGCCAATTTCTTCCACACCAAACACAGCAAAGGCCACCAGGGCAACCACCGGAATCGTCCACCCGTTGAGCTCGCTCACCACCTGAAAGGGTAGGGCCAAACAGTACATCACCAGTAGCTGTTTAAGGTGGATCGAGTAGGCCAAGGGCAAGGGGGTGTTGAGGATGCGTTCGCAGCCGCCCAGGGAATTGACCAAACTGTTTAGTTGTGAGGTCATGGCCTGGAGCTGATAGGCATTAATCCGACCTTTAAGCTGTTGCACCTGTAGATAGTCCCCTAGCCAAAAGGCAATTTCTAGCGGTGGGCTATTCATACCCATGAGTTTTTCGAGCTGTGGGGGAGTCACTAGATGGTTCAGCTCATGGGCGCAAGGCTGCTGTCTCAGATGTTGCTTGGTTGCGATCGCAAATGCCACCAGTAATTTCAGCGCCTGCTCCTTAGACTGGCGGCTGGTATCCACCGACACCCAGATTTGGCGGGCCAGGTTGCGGGTGGTATTGACGATGTTGCCCCAGAGCTTGCGGCCTTCCCAGAAGCGTTCATAGGAGGCATTGGTGCGAAAGACCAGCAGCAACCCCAGGACAATGCTGGGGACAACACCGCCTAAAATTGGCCAGGAAACGGCAAAGCCTGCGTTATCCAACAGCGTTACGATCAGGGCAAACCCAACACAGATACCGACCCTGGGCATCACCGCCCGAATCACGGAACCGCGCAGGCAAAACAGGGTTTTAAACCAGGGTCGACGATCTTCTGCCATGGTCATTGGTAAATTGATAATTAACAATTGACAATTATTAATTGATAATGGTCAATTGCTAGCGGATATCATAGCCAAACAAATTGGGGTCAGCTTCACCCATCTCTAGATCCCCCAGACCGTATTCAGCCCAGCGGCGTTCCACCATGGCGGCTATCTCTGGATCAGACTTCAGCTCGTCGCCCCACTGGTGATCGGTTTCGGGGGGTACCTTGGTGGTGGCATCAATGCCCATGCGGCCACCCAGCCCTAGTTTTTCGTTGGCAAAGTCTAAGGAGTCAAAGGGGTTATCCGGCAGGATAAACACATCGCGGGTGGGGTCTACTTTAGAGGTGAGCGCCCAGATCACCTGGCGCGGGTCGCGGATATTGATGTCGTGGTCGACGACGATGACAAATTTGGTGTAGGTGAACTGGGGCAGGGCGGTCCAGAAGGCCATGGCGGCCCGGCGGGCCTGGCCTGGATAGGCTTTTTTGATGGAAATGACGGCAGCTTTATAACTGAGGGCTTCCATGGGTAGGAAGAAGTCCACAATTTCGGAAACCTGCTGTCGCAAAATGGGTGTGTAAATGCGGTTGAGGGCGATGGCAATCATCGCTTCTTCTTTAGGGGGCCGACCGCTAAAGGTGGTTAAGTAAATGGGCTCTTTGCGGTGGGTCACACAATTGAATCGGATCAGTGGGGCCTGCTCATTTTGCGGCCCATAATAGCCCATGTGGTCGCCAAAGGGGCCGTCAATGGCGACTTCGCCGGGGGTGATGGTGCCTTCGAGAACAAATTCCGACGTGGCGGGGACTTCTAGATCGATGGTTTTACATTTAGCCAAATGCACACCGCTGCCGCCGTAGAGTCCGGCGAAGAGCCATTCGGATAGATCCACGGGGATGGGGGTGGCGGCAGCCATAATAATCAGGGGATGGACGCCGATTGCGATCGCAATTTCCAGTTTCTTCCCATTCTCAGCCGCTTTGCGTAAATGTCTGGCTCCGCCCCGCACTGACAGCCACTGGACGGTCATGGTGTTTTTGCTTTGGAGCTGTAGACGGTAAACGCCGACATTGGGAATACCGGTTTCGCAGTCTTTGGTGATCACCAGCCCCAGGGTGACCACTTTACCGCCGTCCTGGGGGTAGGGCTGGATCATGGGAATTTGGGTGAGGTCGACGTCGTCGCCTTTGAGGACAACCTGGTGACAGGGTGGCAACAGGTCTCGCTGGGGTTTGGCTCTGACGACGTCAAATAGAACTTTGCCAAATTCGATGGCTTGGGAGATTTTTTTGGGGGGCTTGGGCTGCTGGAGCATGCCGAGCTTTTTACCCAGGGTTTCTAGCTCCTGGGGGTGTTCCATGCCCATGGACCAACAGGTGCGTTCTACGGTGCCGAGCAAATTAACGACGACGGGGTGGGGAGAGCCTTTAACATTTTCGAAGAGGAGGGCGGGGCCGCCGCATTGCAGCATGCGGTTGGAGATTTCTGCTATTTCTAGCTCGGGGTCGACGAGGGCTTTGATGCGGCGTAGTTGGCCACGTTGTTCGACTAGGTTAATGAATTCGCGGAGATCTCGGGCCATGGGGGTAAGTGGGTCTTTGTGGTAATGAGAATCCCGCAGAGATTTCCCCCCTTTAGAAGAGGAGACCAAGGGGGGTCCTCGGTAGATGATGCAAGTTTACGAAACGTAAAGCCGCATTTTCTATTATGCGAGGAAATGAGCGGGGTGGGATGATTTGGCACAGTGATGAGCGGGGTTGGTCAGGGGAGAAGGGGGTGGGAGATGAGGGCTACTCCGCTTCTAATACCGTGACTTCATACCGGGCGTAGTCTTGTTCAATCGATTTAATCACTCGCACCGGGCGGACTTCGCCAGGCAACATGGGGGCGTCGCTGCCGTAAACGGCAAGGATGTCTTGGTTGAGAATTAGTTCTCCGTTGGTATTGTAAAAACTGGCCTGTAGCTTGAGTTTGCGAATGGCACTGTCACCGGTGTTGGTGACGCTCCATTCGGCATCGAAAAAGGCGCTGTCGGTGAGGTCGTAAAGATTGAAGTTTTCGCTGCGGGTGGCTAGTGCAAACTTCACCTGGGTGGGTTGCTGAAAACTCCAGGTGTAGTCGATGGGGGGGGCTTGTGCGTAATTGGGCGGAGCGGGAACCTCGTCGATGGTGGTGAGGTTTAGGCGAACGTCGGTCAGTTCTGGGGTGATTTTTTGGATCAGGTCAAAGGCGTGGGAATCACCGGGGCGGACGGTGGCGTCATTCTCGGCAATGGCGTCTGTGCTGTCGGTTGCGATCGCAACGCCATCTTTGTTTAAATACTCAATCTGTAGCTGTAGGCTATCGATTTCTTGATCGCTATCGTTGAGCACCACGCCCTGCAACGTGTAGTAAGAGGAATCTGTGTAGTTGTCTAACCGAGATAACCGTGGCTCAATAACGACACCGGGCTGGTCAAAGCTGATGGGAATATCGACGGCGGTACCTGTGCCTGGGGTGTCAATTGCAATATCTTCAGCAGCGGTGTTTGGAGCAGCGGATGGGCGATCTGGGGTCTGGCCAGGGGATTGCTCTGGGGTGGCCTCAAGGACAGCGTCTTGGGTGAGCTGTCTGATTTCGGACCGTTTGACAATCGTGTCGACGGTGAATTTCAAGCCGCCCAACAATAACAGGCCAGCTAAACCAAACCACAGCAGGCGCTGACGACCACTGACTTCATGTTCCAGGGCGCTGATTAACATGACCGCGTCTTCGTTGCTGGGGTTCAGTTCCAGGCAACGTTTGGCTAGGGCAATGGCTTGTTGTTTGTCTTCGATATGCTTGTGTTTGCCGTAGCGCTGATCGTAGGCGTATGTGAGGGTTTGCAGGCTTTCAAAATTTAATGGATCCAGGGCTGTTGCCTGGGTGAGTTCTGTGATAGCTTCATCAAGGCAGTCAAAGTCCAGGTAGTTGCGTCCGCGTTCAAGATGGTCCTGGGCTTTTTGCTGAACAGCAGCCACATCCTCCGAACTCAACCCAACTTCTTCAGCTAGGGCACTGAGTTTATCGGCTGTTAGGGGCTCTTCCCACGCCAATAGTCGTTGAATATAGGTTTCGATAATTTGCTCGCGACCCATGGGGCACTCCGTTGACCTGGTTATTTCGCCACCATCTACACCATAGCAATACGCAATAAATCACAGAATTACGAACAAAATGCCGGTAATTCCTGATTTATCGTTTGCATGAATGTGTTTGCGGTTAACCAATGCGTTATGACCTATTCTGCCTCCACTACGGTAACTTGATAGCGGGTATACCCTGAAACAATGGGTTTAATCACCCGGAAAGGGCGGATTTCACCTGGCAGCAGCGGGGCGTCGTTATTTTGAATGGCCAGGATGTCTTCTTTCTGTAAAAGCCGATCGTTGGCGCTATAAAAGTTGGCTTCGAGCTTGAGTTTTTGAATGGGGACATCGCTGGTATTGATAATCACCCATTCAGCATTAAAAGTGTTCGGACCTGTGGGCGGCTTTTTCTGATCGGCGTCCGTTTTGTCGGTGGTGTTAGCGGTCGGGTCCAGATTGTCAGGTTTAGTGGGTATCGCCATATCGGATACGCCAACGTCTTCACTGCGACTGGCGAGTTCAAAGCGGATGCTGTCAGATTCTAAGGATTCCCAGCTGTAGTTGATCGGTGTGGGTGGCACATAGGTTCTGCGGGCGGGGGCCTGCTCTAGATGGGTGACGCCCAGACGCACACTGGCTAAATCTGAGGGAATTTTTTGGAGCAAATTAAAGGTGTGGGTATCGCCAGGGCGAATGATGGCATCGCTGGTGGCAATGGCTTCTTTGCTGGTGGATGCGATCGCAACATCATTGCGGTCCAGGAACTCCACATTCAGCGCAAGTCTTCTAAACTCTTGGTCACTGGCATTGATAAAAATGCCCTGCAGCTGATAGTAAACCTCGTTTTCGTAGTCCCCCAGCTCCGACAGCCGTGCTTCTAGCACCAGACCCGCATGGTCAAAGAAAACGGGAATGTCCACATCAGCGGAAAAGTCTAGTTCTACCGTGCTGGCTGCGGTATCAGCAGCGGCCTGGGTAGCATCGCCGGAGGCATACAGGGCTGACCCTGGAACGATGGTGCCGGGGGCAGGCCCCATGGGTGCTGGGGGTTTAGAGAACATGGGTAAACGACTGACACCCATTAACCCAATGCCGACCGTAGCAGCGCCACCGGCTAACAGGGCCACCTTTTGCCGGGTCCATTGAGAGGCGTTTTTTGGGCCTTTTGCCGGGTTATGCTCTAAAAAGCTAATTAAAACCAGTGCTTCCTTGTCATCGGGTTTAAGTTCCACACAACGCCTGGCAACGAGGAGCGATCGCTGACGATCCGTGGCGTCTTTGGTGCGGTTATGGCGCAGGTTATAGACATTGGCTAAGGAATGCAGCACCTCCAGGTTAAGCGGATCCAAATTGGCTGCCTGGTTGAGTTCCTTAACAGCATCATCAACGCAGCCAAATTCGATGTACGCACGACCACGGGTGAGGTGTGCCTGAGCCTGGTTGTTAATGGCCTCCAGCTCAGCATCTGTAATCCCCACCTCTTCAGCAATGGCTGCGAGGGTTGCGTGCGTTACTGGTTTTTCCCAAGCCAGCAGTCGTTGAATATAAGCTTCAATGATGCGATCTCGACCCATAATCTACTCCGTGTCTACTCAATGCATTCCCTATCCCCTGAGTGAATAAGGATAAAAATGTGACTAAGTTGAGTAAAGTCTTTGTGGTAGGAGCACAAATTGGATCTTGATCAAGATTGTTCAAGGTGCCGTTGTCGCTGATGGTGTCCCTGTCCCAGTTTAATCTGAACCATTTTTCTCTCGGTTGCGACTAAACTGTTTGACCCAACAGTTTAAAGTTGTTGCCCTAGGGGACAGATGCACTCCAGGTAGAACTATCAGCACTGGGGGACTCATAGGTGGTGAGACCAACAACCTGCTGAATGTCATTCACAGTGACACGAACGCTCATTAAGTCTGGCGTAATTTTGTGAAAGAGTCTAAAAGACCGGGTATCGCCAGGTCGGATGATGGTGTTTGTGTCAGTTACACTAACCTGATGAATAATGGAAATCGGCAAGCCATTCCCATCTAACAATTCCACCTTCAGGTCAAGCTTGATAACTTCTTGGCCACTGTCATTAATAACAATGCCATGGAGCTTGTAATAAGGCTCTCCTTTATACTCACCCAGGCGCGACAACCTCGGTTCAATCAGTAGGCCAGGATAGTTAAAGGCCACCGGTACATTGGGGCCTGGGTCAAAGGTGTAGCTACCGGTACTGGCCGTTGTGGGTCCAGCGGTGTCAGAAAATGTGTCTTCTGGATCGATCTCGACGATGGTGTCAGAAAAGACAGGCAAACGGCTAACACTCATAAAACCAATACCAATGATTCCGACACTACCCACTAGCAGTGCTAGCTGACTGACCAATGCCGCTGCATTTGGGGTACGAATCGGCTGCTGTAGAAAGAGAATTAGCAGGGCAATTTTTGTCTTAGTTCGACGAGAGAGCATTGTCGGACTAAAGACATTTTCTAGAAAGCCAATCAAAATAAAGATGTTTGGCTTTGACTGTAACGAGATTGCTTCAGGAATAGCATTGCGCCGTAGAGACCGCACCAGTGCCTGGGCTTCTTTATTCTGGGGCTGTAGTTCTATGCATCGCTTAGCCAGACGTATTGCTTCCTGACGATCTTCCAGACCACTATCCTGTTTGTAGCGAAGGTTATAAATCTTCACTAAAGCAAACAAAACGTCCAGGCTGATCGGATTTAGAGCTTTAGCCTGATTAAATTCATCAAGAGCCTTCTCCAGGTAGCCAAATTCAATATAGTTCTGGCCACGGCTAAGATGTCCCTTAACCTGTACATTGATAGCCTCTATTTCACCCTTGGTAATGCCGACCTCTTTAGCAATCGCTTCGAGGATGGCTGGTGTCACTGGCTGGTTCAATTCAAGCAGCCGTTGAATATAAGCTTCAATAATGCTAGCGCGACCCATAAGTCTACTCCGTTTTAGCAATTGCCTGAGGGTAGATTGCGTAATCGGTTTATAGGCAAGCGATCATTGGAAATCGTCTCAATGATGCTGACCCAACCCATGGTTGACCCCGTCCCTTGTTAAGGCATTCGCAATGGGCCTTATTAGATACGGATAAAGTTTCGACTAAATTCAATAAAGTCTTTACAGTGCATCCATGATTTAGGGCAATGGCATCAAGGGATAGATAGCGAACTAGAGACGATGCAACGTTAAACTACAACGTGACTGTTTAATCTAGATCAGGGTGCGATCTTAATGGGATGCGCCCGATTCTGGGTTTCCCTGGCGGTCCAACTGTGTTCCCGTTGTGCCTAGTGGTGTCTGTTAACCTTACCCCTGATCAACTACGTTCTATTAAGGGCCAGCTTGACCTGGTGCTGATTGCCCTTGAAACACTTGTGGGCATTGGATCAGAAGCAATTTTAGACCAGGCCAAAGCCGCCGGACTCAACACCTTCCTATCGGATCGGGTAAACCTGTGGCGGTTGCGGCAGTCGAGTCCTTTGCGTAAAGGGCAGGGCCGTAAAAAACTGGATGTGGATGAGGCGCGGGCGCTAGTGTTGACCACAGCCCAGCTAGCCAGCAAACATCGGCAGGCCATTCACCAGGCTGTAACCGCGTTAGAAAAGGCGACAGCAGACAGTACCCCACCCCACCGTGTGGCGATTTTAGGCGACTATCTCGATCGGTTTAGCAATACCTATACTGAACGGATGGAAGAGGATGTGAAGCCCAATGTGTTGGAGAAACTTGCCTTTCAGCTATTAATTGATTTGCTATTTTATAGCGGTGGTGGCGGCCAGCAGCGACTTTGGCAAGCGCTTTTAGATCGGGCCGAATAGATTGACCCCGAATAGGCCGATAATGGGTGGGTCAAAAAACGCACATGGCACATGACCACAGAGCTGCTTAAGGGTACAAACCTATACCTGGTAGGCATGATGGGTTCTGGCAAAACGACCATCGGCAAACACCTGGCCAAACTTCTCAACTACCGCTTTATTGATACTGACGATGTGATTGTGCAGGCCACTGGGCAAAGCATCAATGACATTTTTGCGGCGCAGGGGGAAGCGGCTTTTCGCGATATTGAAACCCAGGTGCTAGGCCAGGTTGCGCCCTATACCCACACGGTCATCGCCACGGGCGGTGGCATGGTGATTAAACAGCAGAACTGGAGCTATTTACAATCGGGGCTGGTGGTGTGGATTAATGTGGCCGTTGATGAACTGATCGCTCGCCTGAGTCGGGATCAGTCCCGTCCATTGTTAAAGGAGGGCGACCTGCGCCATAAGCTCACCACGCTGTTAGAGCAGCGCCAGGCTCGTTATGCCCAGGCCGATGCGACGGTGGTTTATCAGCATGGGGAAAAGGTGGATGCGATCGCATCCCGCATCCTCGATACCCTACAAACCGTCATTGCCGAAAACCCTGCCACCAGCACCACCCTCGACCGTTAACCTCGTGTGTGGACGTTCCATGGAACGTCCCTACCTTCGTTCCCTATCCCTTCAATCCATATGGAAACCGCCGCCAATCGCGTTCAAATCCTCAGCGAAGCTCTACCCTACATCCAACGATTTCGTGGCCGTACCGTTGTAATTAAATACGGCGGTGCCGCCATGAAAGACAGTAGCCTCAAGGACGACGTCATCCGCGACATTGTATTTATGGCCTGTGTCGGCATTCATCCCGTCGTCGTTCATGGCGGCGGTCCTGAAATTAACACCTGGCTCAGCAAGCTCAACATCGAACCCCAGTTTAGAGACGGTCTGCGCGTCACCGATGCCCCCACCATGGATGTGGTGGAAATGGTTCTGGTGGGGCGGGTAAACAAAGAACTTGTCGGTTTAGTCAACGCAGCGGGCGGTAGCGCCGTTGGCCTCTGTGGTAAAGACGGCAATCTGATCACCGCTCGCCCCCATGCGGCTGAGGGCATCGGCTTTGTCGGCGAAGTCACCCGCATCGAACCTCAGCTTGTCAAATCCTTGGTAGAGGCAGGCTACATTCCTATCATTTCCAGCGTTGCCGCCGACACCAATGGCCAACCCTACAACATCAACGCCGACACCGTGGCCGGTGAGCTAGCCGCCGCCCTCAGTGCCGAAAAGCTGATTCTGCTCACCGACACCCCCGGCATCCTCAAGGACTACCACGACGCCTCTACGCTCTATAACAAACTCGACATTCAAGAAGCCCGTGCATTGATCGATGCCGACATCGTTTCCGGCGGCATGATTCCCAAAGTCACCTGCTGCGTTCGTGCCCTGGCCCAGGGCGTCCGCGGTACTCACATCATTGACGGGCGGGTGCCCCATTCACTCCTCCTCGAAACCTTTACCAACTCCGGCATCGGCACAATGCTAGTCGCCTCGCATCAGACAGCTTAGAATAGGGCGCAAGGTTTGCAGTTTAACTACAAACCCTGCACCCTATTCCTCCAACCTTAGATATGTCAGCTACCTGGTGGAAAAAACTCAAACAAAACTCCCTGGCCCGGTTTGGCGCTACGGTTCTGATTATTTTCTACCTGACGGTAGCATTTGCAGAGATAACGGCTCCCTATAATCCTTACGAGCAGCAGCCCAGTGGGTCATTGTTACCGCCGACTACGGTGTATTGGACGGATCAGGTATCTGGGCAGTTTATTGGTCCCCATGTGTATCCAGTGACCCAGGGACCGGTAGACATTGAAACCGGTGAGCGAGTAACTGCAACAGATTTTTCAAAGCCGTCACCGATTCGGTTGTGGGTTAAAGGGTCAGAATATAAGCTGTTTCAGCTAAAGCTACCCTTTGTGAAAAGCATTTCCTTTGAAGAGTCCATGCAGCTAGAAGAGACAGAACTCTTCAAAGGGTTTACCTTTGACCGTCATGTGTTTGGCACCGTTGGTGAAGGTAAGTGGAATATTTTTGGTACCGATGAGTCAGCCCGAGACCAGCTCAGCCGATTGATCCACGGTGGTCGCATTAGTCTCAGCATTGGTCTTGTGGGAATTATGATTACGTTCCCCCTGGGCCTATTGGTGGGCGGCATTTCTGGTTACTTTGGCGGTACCGTTGATACGGTGATCATGCGCCTGGTTGAAATGATTATGACCATTCCAGGCTTCTTCTTGTTGGTCACACTGGCGGCGGTGTTACCAGCGGGTCTCAGCAGTTCCCAGCGATTCTTACTAATTGTTCTGATTCTGTCGTTCATTGGCTGGACAGGCCTAGCACGGATTATTCGCGGTGAAGTGTTGTCACTAAAAGAACGCACCTTTGTGCAGGCGAGTCAGGCCATGGGGGGGCGGTCGTTGCACATCATTTTGCGACACATTTTGCCCCAGACAGCTACCTATGTGGTTATCTCAGCAACGTTGGCAATTCCGGGTTATATTCTCTCGGAGTCGGCCCTAAGCTTTATTGGTCTAGGCATTCAGCAGCCGGATGCATCCTGGGGCAACATGTTATCTTCGGCAACAAATGCATCGATTTTGGTGTTGCATCCGTGGTTGATTTGGCCTCCGGCAGCGTTGATTGTGATTACGGTGTTGTGTTTTAACCTGTTGGGCGATGGCCTGCGGGATGCGTTGGATCCACGTAGTTTGGAGGAATAATGGTTGGACTGCTGGGTTCGACTCCGCTCACCCAGCGACAGGACCGAGGGGTGAGCGGAGTCCAACCCCGTACACACGCTATCCTAGAGTCAATCGCGACCGGTAACCCCCATGACGATTGCTACGAATAAAACCCTAACTCTGGAAGAGTATCTGACCTATGACGATGGTACAGACGCTCGTTATGAGTTGGTCAACGGGGTGTTAGTGGAGATGCCAACCGAGAGCCCGATTAATAAGACCATCGTCATGTTTTTGGTGAGTTATTTTTTGCGGTTAGGGATTCCGTATTACAGACTTGCTGTTGGTCATCAGCTAGAGGTTACATCTGAGAAAGCGTCGGCGCGAGAACCAGATTTAGTAGTGCATTCGGAAGAGTCTGCCGCTGCAATTTTGCGGGATGGTAAGTTGTTGCGGTTGGGAATGCCGATACCTGATTTGGTGGTGGAAGTGGTATCTAGCAGTGATACGGATCTGAAATCGCGAGAGCGGGATTATGTGGAGAAGCGACAGGAATATTCAGAACTCAAGGTGCCGGAGTATTGGATTATCGACCCAGTGGCAGAGGTTGTTTGTGTCTTAACGCTGGTGGATGGGGATTATCAGGAACGTAAGTTTGAGGGTGATCAGGTATTACTGTCGTCTCAATTTACTGTAGTGGATTTAACAGCTACTCAGGTACTGCGGGCCGGTCTGTAGAAGGCTTTAGCTGTAGATATAGCGTCCCGTTATCCCAGGGTGGTCGGTTTGAATTGGGGTCAAAGATTATGGCACGACGTAGGGGCACTCCCTTGTGGATGCCCCTTTCGACATGGTTACAAATTGACGATCCTCACAATTCTGAAAGGCCATAGGACAATTTATTATTACGGAATTCTGGTGAATGGCATCCGTTATCCCAGGGTGGGCACAAGGCACCACCCCTACAGAATTATCGGTTTTGTATCGGGGATTTTTCATGCAGGGGATAAAATAGAAACCCCACGTAGGGAAACTCCCTTGTGGATGCCCCCTCCGACATTATCGCCAATTTATAATCTTCGCGATACAGAGAGGTCAAACGGAAAAACTGCTTCTAAGCATGATTGATGTAATCAGCTAGGATAAAAGCCAGGACATTGAGCTAATGGTATCTAACCATGACGCAAACCCTTTCTCGTACGGTCAACGATCAGCAGATTGTGTATTCTGGCATTAGCTGGTCAAAGTTTCAGCATTTGGTAATCGAGGTGGTGTTTACCAGTGGAGGGCTGAATAAACTAGCGTGATATCAGGCATTGGGTATTCCTGAGGTGTGGTTTTGACAGGATGGGTTGTTTAGCCTTTATCGGTTGAAGAATGGTGATTAGATGAAAATTATGCGTAGTGAGATCCCAGAACTTGCAGGCTTGGATATAGATGTACTGACTCGCTGTGTGTTGATGGGGCAGACATCTCGATTAGATGCGGCAAATGAATTTCGTAAGGAACTGCGTTTGTAGTTTCTGACCAATCAACTTTGAATAATACCCAAATTTACTGAAATAAAATAATATCCAAATATTATGAGTCAGTCTATGAGAAGTAAAGACTGTTAAACTACCTATAAAAAATCCTTTACTCGAACGCTAGCCTAATAAAGCTGTTCAAACAAATAGTTCAAACCAATGCCAAATTAATAAAACATGCCTTATTATGCTGCACCATATTGTCCAGAGCATCTGTTTTTCAACAACAGTCGCAATGAAAAGCAGGCAAGACTCAAAGTTGC
Organism: Leptothoe sp. LEGE 181152; assembly: GCF_032906605.1. Classification (NCBI taxonomy): domain Bacteria; kingdom Bacillati; phylum Cyanobacteriota; class Cyanophyceae; order Nodosilineales; family Cymatolegaceae; genus Leptothoe; species Leptothoe sp. LEGE 181152. The sequence goes on along the minus strand of NZ_JASATU010000037.1, from coordinate 303 downwards.
CCAAGAGCTTTCTGATTTAGTGAATTCAGGAGCTTTAAAGGTAAATATTCCTAATGGCTTCAGCATTAGACGATTTGTCAAAATCACAACAGAAGATCTAATGTCTAAAGAAGAAGAAAAGATTTCTAATGCAGTAAAAATTCTTAGCAAGCTATCCTACTCAAAGAACAAGACTCAAGGGCACCTCGATTAATTCAAAAATAGAGTCTCAATATGAGATCATGGTTACGGATTAGGGTTGACAGGGAGACTTCTGATGGGACAACAAGGATTTTGGGATTTTGAGACCCGTCATCAAAAGCT
>NZ_JASATU010000036.1:0-98196 GCF_032906605.1 Leptothoe sp. LEGE 181152 | reverse complement strand
CGTTTGGTATACTTGAGGCAACATTTTATTTTTTGTGGGGGCTGCATAGTCCCCTATTTTTTTGCCCTTTTAGTTTCCCAAATCATTGCCGACTATAGGCTTGAAGTTCCTTGTCACCCTTTAAGGAACTTGCCAACCAATTAGGCTTTATTGCCCTAACAAAGGCTCAAGCAGATATCTATTTTGATCACGGTTTTGAAGCGAATCATTCTCCCTTACAGTTTACTAGCGATCGCATAGATGAAATTCTGGACTTATTTGAGCAAATTGATCTGCTAGACCACCTGAGTCCAGACCAGATTGAGGCTAGCCGAAAGTTAATTGCCGAAAGCTATATCACTCAGCGTTATGAACTTTTTTCAGCCTTTAAAGATGTAATTCTTCTATTTGAATGGGAGTCAGGCAATGTGGATACGCCTTACCAGAGTCTGACAGAAAACTTTGCTGCTATTTCGCGAGGACAATTTTCACCAACTGAGATATCCAATGAATTTGACTTGGAGAATCAGACCGCTGCACAGACATTTATCCTGAATGGCACGCAATATCACACCCCTCTAGAGTTTAATGGAGACTGGCTCGACCCTAATTTTTTTAGTTTTATTCAATCAGTTGCAGATCAAGAAATCTCGACAGGGCGGTTTTATGCTGTTGATGTTGGCTATGATACTCCTGGATATTTGTTCTTAACACCCACTCAGTTAGAAGTTCTCAGATCTGAAAACTTAATCCAACTCACTACTTCTAATAGGTGAATTCAGATCAACTCAAGGCCGACATCATGGCTTGTTGGGCAACGCTTTGATAAAGGCTCGTAAAATGGCCACTGAGTACCTGGGCATCGCTGGCTGGGAGGGGCATTGGCCCTAAGAGATCCAATACTGTTTGATCCGCTGGGATAATGACGACGAGAGATGAGTCTAGAGCGTCATCATATTGCCAGAAATTTTCTAAGTTAAGGGTTTGAGATTTTGTCTCAGCCGCAACAACAACTTCTTCAGTGTCTTCAGCGATGATTTCTACAGGATTCTCTTCTACCTGTTGCCTCCGCTTTTCACGAATAGCATCGATAATCTGTTCTTTAGTACGACCGCGAAGCTGGAACAGAACGAATGGCTCTTCTCGAAATGCATCTGCTAACTGATAGTACACAGCGGCAATATGCTTACAGGGATTTTTCGGGTCGGGGCAATTGCACTTGGAGTGTACATCCGCCAGGGTAAAAGGAAATAGGCTTAACCCGTTGGCGGTAAATACGCTTTCAATGTCGGCAGGCATTTCACCAGCCAGGAGCTGTGCTGAGTAGAGTGCTTTTTGAGATAACGTATCTACCACGAAATCCCAATCTTCATCGGCAAAGCGATCAATCCAGATAGACAGCTTGTAAGGTTCATCCGCCGTTCCCTGCACTGAGGCATGGACCTTAGATTCGGTGAAATCCAGTCGGAGAATGTGACCTTCACGGGCGTAGCGGCGACCACGTTCTAAGCGCTTTTTGAAGCGATAGGAATTAAGGAGGTCCACCCATTGCTGTACCCACCAGGCTTCGGATTCGAGTTCGTAGGGATTGGGTGCTGCTTGGTATGAGGTCATGAATGTGCAGGTTTTGGTGACTGGTGGATGTTGTGGGGACGGTTTATTCAGGAATTTTGCTCATTTTTTCTAAATCAAGCACTTCGTTTAGTTTATCGTCGGGCATTAGATTTTTTTCTAGCACAAGCTGACGCATGGACTTGCCGGTTTCTAAGGATTCTTTAGCAATGGCGGCGGCATTAAGATAACCGATGTGAGTATTGAGGGCTGTCACCAGGGCAAGACTGCCTTCGGCGAAGTCACGGCAGCGTTCGGGGCGGGCGGTGATACCTGCCAGGCAACGCTTATCGAGGGCGCTGATGGTGTTGCCAAGGATTTCGATGCTGTGGATGAGATCGTAGGCGATCAGGGGCATCATCACATTTAGCTCTAGCTGACCGGCTTGGGCAGCGCAGGCGATGGCTTGATCGTAGCCCATCACTTGGAAGCAGACCATGGAAGTCATTTCGGCCATAACAGGGTTATATTTCCCTGGCATGATGGAGGAGCCTGGCTGAACCGGTGGGAGCTGAATTTCTTTGAGTCCTGTTTTAGGACCTGAGTCTAGTAAGCGCAGGTCGTGGGAAATTTTGACCAGGTCTTGGGCCAGGTTACGGAGGGTACTGGAGACGGCGACAAAGGGGGCCATGCTCTGCATTGCGGCCATTAGGTGGGGGGCACTGGTGAGGGGTTGACCAGTGAAGCCTGCCAGCAGCTCAGCCACGCGATGGCGGTATTGGGGATGGGTATTGAGACCGGTACCAGTGGCACTGCCGCCCAGACCCAGCACGCAAAGATCCTGAGCAGCAGTGCGCAGACGGCGCAGGTGATCGGTGAGAATAACTTCCCAGGCACGGAAGCTTTCGCCAAGGCGGATAGGCACAGCGTCCTGCATGTGGGTACGGCCAGAGCGGACGATGTCTTGGAATTCGGTGGCTTTGGTTTGGAGTGTTGCGATCGCACCCGCCAAACTCGGATATAAGGTATGCTCCAACGCCAGTAACCCACCAATGCGAATCGCTGTGGGAATCACATCATTGGTTGACTGCCCATAGTTCACATGGTCGTTAGGGCTGATGCGCTTATAGTTGCCTTTTTCATCCCCCAGCAGTTCCAGTGCCCGATTTGCCAGCACCTCATTCACATTCATATGGTGGGAAGTACCTGCCCCGGCCTGGTACACATCCACAATGAACTGATCCCGCAGCTTGCCTTTGAGGATTTCATCCGTGGCGGTGACGATGGCCTGAGATAGTTCTGTAGGGATGCAGTTGAGTTCGCCGTTTGCGATCGCAGCTGCTTTCTTAATCAGCAAACACGCATCTACGTAAGTGGGTAATGGCTTTAGACCGCTGATGGGGAAATTTTCCACCGCCCGCAGGGTTTGGATACCGTAATAGGCTGCTGAAGGGATTTCCTTTTCCCCCATGGAATCTTTTTCAATGCGGTTGGTGGAAGTAGTCATTGTGAAATGGAAAGAGCAATAGCGATCGGTGGGGGAGTTTTGAGTTCTTAGTTATTGGTTATTAGTTTTTAGGGTTAAACAAGCTCTGACTAGGTAAAGTTATTTGCTTTGAGTAACTCAAAATGCTCAGCAAGCTGAGAAGAGCAAAGCTCTACAAAACTCAAAACTGCCTAGTTGATAGTAGCGGTTAGAGTGAACCTGTGGTCATTTCTACGGTAGCAATTGTGGTCGTGGTGCACAGGTGAGTGTCATTGATTCGCCTGCGGGATGTATGAATGAGAGCTTATGGGCGTGGAGCCAATAGCCGCAGTCGCTAGGTATGGCTGTGCCTTCTGGATGGGGGTGACCGCCAGCGATGTAAAGCGGATCGCCTAGGAGTGGGTAGCCCATGGTGGCTAGGTGGATGCGGATTTGGTGGGGTCTGCCGGTGAGGATAGCGACGTCTAGCAGGGTGGCGTCAGGACGGTGGTGGACCACGGTGCAGCCGCTATGGGCATCGAGACCGTTTGGATTAGCGCCGTAGATGTATCCCAATTGGGGATAGGGAATTTTGCCGATGGGATGGGTGATGGTGAACTGGTCAGGTAGGTTATCTGCTGGGCCGATGAGGGTGCGATAGGTTTTGCCTAGTTGACGCTGACGCATCTGCTGACTGAGGTGGGCACGGGCCGCCTTGGTTTTGGCGATGAGCAGAATCCCAGAAGTACCTCGGCCTAATCGATGAATAGGGGCTGCGGTTGGATTGCGCTGGCGGAGCTGCCATAGGAGGGTGTGCTGCAAGAAATTGCCGCCGGGGAGTACGGGTAAGCCTGACGGTTTATTGATGACTAGCAGCAAATCGTCTTCGTAGATCGTAGCGATATCTAGGGGAACTGGAGGTTCCTGCCAGGGAGGACGATGATAGCTGAGGCGTTGTCCGGCTACTAGGGGGGTGTCAGATGTTGTGGGCTGGCCGTTGAGGAGGATTTGGCCTGATTCGATGCGGGTTTGCCAGGTGGCTCGGTCTGAATGGCGGTAATGGTGGGTGTAGTAGTCGAGGACGGTGGTTGGAGGTGGTTGGGTGGATATGTGGCCTGACGAGTCAGGGCTGATGCGATCGCAATAAACCCAGCCATCATTCAACCCCGGAGGGTGAGCATTGACCACTCTTCGGGGTTGAACACCATCTATCTGATTGCGCGTCTCATCCAATTGTTTATCGCTTAAATAAACCAGTAACGCTGTTCTTAACCTGATTTGCAATGGCCTGAACGCCACCCGCAATACCCGGTTTAGGAGGCACTGCTACAGTAATCGGTTCATCCTTAAACGCCTTTACTCTGTAGCCATACTCCAGGTTAGTCTTGTTCTTCCGCAGAATTGGATAAATCCGAAACGCACCTTGGAGCAGATCTTCTTCACTGGCAAAGATAGCGCGATCGATATCAGTCGACCGCTTTACAGCCACTACGCCCACTGGGTACCACTGCTTTTTATCTTTGATGCGAATATGCACCTCAAACTCAGGATCGCCAGAGGAACGGCGCTTATCCATTTCCTGAGAGGCTTCCTGCCGTCGCTTAGTGCGTTCCGATACCTTGGGTTTAGGTTTAGCTTTGCCAAATCCGGTGGCCATAGGAATACCTCTTGAGGTTAGTGCTTTGTAAAAGTTTACATCTTTTTAATTATAGACCCTTATAAATGTGGTCGATGGTGGCTAGCTTAGGTGACTGCTAGGGTTAGTTGCAGTATCTACCCAGGTTTAATTTGAATATACAATCTGGTCCGCTCTACGCCATTCTTGCGTATGGTTCTTGGGGCTTGCTACCCATTTATTGGAAGTTTTTTAGTGCGGCCTCACCCATAGAGGTGCTCAGTCACCGCATGCTGTGGTCACTGGTCTTTCTGAGTTTGATTTTGACGCTGCAACGGCGATTGTCAGAATTGCGCAAGCTACCACGGCGTCAGGTGCTTGGACTATTGGCAACAGCTTTACTGCTCAGTGTTAACTGGGGGCTGTACATTTACGGTGTGAATACGGATCAGATTGTAGAGACTAGCCTAGGGTACTTTATCAATCCGCTAGTGTCGGTGATGCTGGGTTTTGTCGTTCTGCGAGAGAGGCTTTATCGAGGACAGCAATTAGCAGTAGTGCTGGCGACTATCGGGGTGGGTTACTTTATCTGGCAGTTTGGCTCAGTACCTTGGATTGCATTGGGACTAGCAGGCACGTTCGCACTGTATGGATTGTTGAGGAAGATGGTAGCTGTGTCTCCAATGGTGGGACTGGCAGTGGAAACAGCACTGATGACGCCAGTGGCATTGTTACTCATTTTTTACTGGCAATCATCGGGAACTGGGAGCTTTGGTAGTAGCTTTAGCCTGACGTTGTTGTTTATTGGGGCTGGTGTGGCGACATCGATGCCCTTGCTGTGGTTTAACAATGCGGCGAAGCGGTTGTCATTAGCCACGTTAGGATTCTGTCAGTACATCGCTCCATCACTTCAGCTGATGCTCGGCGTATTTTTGTATCAGGAGTCGTTTACACAGACACATTTAATTAGTTTTAGCTGTATTTGGACTGCATTGTTGGTTTATTCGAGTACATCTTTGTTTAGAGCAAGATCAACAGCTTAATGTTACTCATCAATGGATAGCATCACTGTTTAACAGAATCATATTCGTAACTGGCCATCACAGGCATAGGCCTCGAGGTCAAAGGCACATTCGTTGCCTTCAACCATTTCGCGATCTGGGTATAGTTCGGCTAGGGATTTGCTGATGTGGTATGCGATCGCATTCGTTGGCAATTGCAATGCATCCGTGATCAACTGCTTAATTTCCATGGATTTCTGGCTAAAAGACGAATGACACCTCTATGCTAGTGACCCTTGTTCTCCATATGTGACCGTTATCAAGTATTTACATGGCTTCAGTTCCAGGCATGATGCCAAAAATCTGATTGGAATAGTGAAGCAGTTCTTCGTTTTTGAGCAATAATAAAAATCGTTCATCTTCAGCGAAAGTCTGCCAACGATTAGTGACGTCCATGGTTTGTGCATTGCCACTTAAACCTTGCTGATCAAACGAACTGCCACCACCATAGCTGCTGACATAATCCAACCCTGCATCAGAGAAGTTGATGTCCAGTGCTTCTGCAATACCCTGACGATAGTCCTTGTCTGAAAACCAATAATTATAGTTAATAACAACTTTCTGATTGCCGAGATAAGACGTTTCTCCTACATATTCTTTGGCATGCTCAATCCACATGTCAATCAATGAGATGCCTTCCGTTTTCACATCTAGATAGTTTTTCCTCAGACGACTAGCTAAAAGATTAAAGGGATCTCTAAGGACTAAGACATTGTATCTATTCTGGGTTTTGCCAATGTAGAGATCATGTTTCTTCTCAGTACTCGAATGAACAATCTCAGCCACACTATAGTCTTCATAGCTGTAGATAAAACAGTCTTTAGGTTGAAACTTACCCCAAGCTTCGTCATGAAAACCTTTATGGGGAAAATGCAGATGATAGTGCCGAAACGGACTGGTTTCCACTGACACATTATTGAGAAACTTAACGTTCGGTATTTGAGCTTTAATCCAGTGCAAAACCGCATGATTACCGCTGCGTCGCAGGCCGATGAAGCGAATTTCCTTTTGATTGATAATTTTTGAGAGTTCACTCCGTTGCGTTAACGCGCGCCATGCATCATGGGCGTCATAGGCTAAATCGCGTTTTAGCTTTCTCAAAGGGTTGAGTTGCCCATTGATGAGGGTAGACAGCTGATTGACTGGATTCATTTGAACTTCTTCGATGACGAGGTAGCACGTGTCATTAGTTATAAATCCTATACTGCCTGTTATGTCCGTAGATAGCTTTACAAAGCAAGAGCGCTTGTGTGATTGTTCATCGTTGCTTCATAGAAGTGCTTATGAGTAATTCTTCCCTGCCCATGGGGCTGACTTAGCAGTGCTGACTAATGAGACGATATCTACTAAATTCCACAAAAATCCGTACTCAAATCATTAGTCGCTGTAGATATCTAGGCTGAAGCCTTTAACTTTTTCAACAGTCGATGGGTGGTCTCAGAAAAATAAGCCATAGTCTTATGCAGAGCGGCGCTAGTCAGAGGAAGTGGGATAAACCATGGGAGTAAATCTAGGTCGATTTTTTCGAGCGTGTAACCCAAGCAAAACGCTGAATCTCATATCCCCTGATGATGGTAAGTATTACATCGACTTTTCGGAGGTGCGGGGTAGTGACTTGGTGCGAGAGCTAAAGCGCACCATTACCTTTTCAGATCATGAGCCCACCTGTCAGTTGTTTACGGGGCACATTGGCTGTGGCAAGTCCACCGAGTTATCCCGTCTGCGTCAGGAATTGGAAGATGAAGGCTACCATGTGGTTTACTTTGAGTCCACTGATGACCTGGATATGGGAGATGTGGACATCAGCGATATTCTACTAGCCATTGCTAAACAGGTCAGCAAGAGCCTGGAGGATGCACGTCTGCGTCTGACACCCAATAAGTTTCAGAAACTGCTCCAAAGCACGGCTACTTTACTGAATTCTGAAGTGACAGGGCTCAAGGTGAAAATTCCCGAGATCGCTGGCTTCAAGGTGGGCGAAGAGGTGGGTCTGAGCAGTGAAGATGGTAACTATTCCCTGGCCTTTGGCATTGGTGAGCTGACCACGAAAGCAAAAGACAGCAAAGATGTGCGATCCCTACTAAGACAGCATTTAGAGCCCCGCATTAATTCTATTTTGGAGGTGATTAACAGTGAACTGATTGAGACAGCGAATCAGCAGCTGAGTACTCAGGATAAGGCTGGGTTGGTGGTGATCGTTGATAACCTGGACCGCATTGATAATAAACCCCGTGGCCAGGGGCGTCGTCAGCCAGAATATCTATTTGTTGACCGTGGTGACCAGCTCAAGAAACTGCGCTGCCATGTGGTGTATACCGTGCCGCTAGTGCTGTCTTTTTCTAATGAGCAGGAGAACCTGACCAATCGGTTTGGTAGTGCGCCTCAAGTATTGCCCATGGTCCGTACCCAAAACCGAGATGGCAGTCCTTGCGAAGCCGGTATTAGTGCCCTCCGACAAATGCTGCTGGCTCGGGCATTTCCAGACCTATCGGCTCAGGAACGGTTAGCTAGAGTTGGTGAGCTGTTTGACTCGCTAGAAACTCTAGACCGACTATGCCTTGCTAGCGGTGGTCATGTGCGAAATTTACTTGTATTAATTAACTACTGCTTAAAAAAAGCCGATCCACCTTTTACCAGGGAGTTGCTGGACCGGGTGATTAGTCTTCGACTCAGCGATTTAACCAAGGCCATCGACTTTGAGGAATGGGGTCTGCTGCGGGAGGTGAATCGCACGAAAACTGTTCGAGGCGAAGGGGAATATCAGTCGCTATTACGCAGCTTATTTGTGTTTGAATATCGGGATGCTGGACAAACCTGGTTTGCGCTCAACCCAGTTTTACTCAATGCTGAGGAACTAAAGTCTGATGCCTGAGGTGCCATCACCGCAAAATCAAGAAGCTTTGGAAGAACTTTGTCGTCTACTGCGGTTTTCCCAAGGTGAATTTGCGTTGATTTTGGCAGTATGCAACTCCACGCTTCACCGTCAGGAGCTGATTAGTAAGCTACGGCAACAATGTGCTTTTCCGTTTGATGAGATCACTCTGGCTCCAACGGCGACCACACTCTTTACCACGGTTAATGCCTATACCAGGAATGCTGACCCTGATGCTTTGATGGTGTACGGTCTCAATGAGGTGCAGGATTCGGAGCAATTGTTAACTGCCACTAACCAGATTCGTGAAGAGTTTCGTGAGTTTTCGTTTCCCCTGGTACTATGGCTCACTGATAGTGACCTGAAGCATATTATTCGCACTGCACCAGATTTTTATACTTGGGCTAATTCGATTACGTTTGAAACACCGTCGTCCTTTTTTCTAGTATTTATCGATAAATTTATTCAAAATGTATGGCAACAGGTAACGCAGTCCCAGGAGCATCGCTTTCTCACTGTCCGAGACTTAGGTTTTACAGCTAGTTCGGCTAACTACCAAGAATTAGAAACGAGCTTGGCGGCATTGAGTGCTCATAATGTGCAGCTTTCTCCATTTCAGACGGCTGACTTGGAATTTGTGCGTGGACGCATTGCTAATAACAATCTAGATATAGCTCGCCACCACTATGAACATAGCCTGAAGCAATGGAAAAGCTTGATTGCTGAAACAGATCATGCTCTTGAGTGGCAGGAGAAAATGGGGCATGTGCAATTTTATCTAGGGCTGTGGTGGCGCACCCATGCTGAGCGTCACTTGCCTGACTTTGAGCGTGCTTTAAATAATGCTTGTAAATATTTTACTGCGGCTATAGATACGTTCGAAATTGCTCAGCAACCAGAATTAGCTGCCAAATATATCAATTACTTGGCGGAGTCTCTTCATCGTTTGGAACGGTGGTCAGAACTAGAGATCGTGGCGACTAAGGCTAAAAGTCTACATCAACAACAACAGCAGAATACTTTTCGGCTAGCTCGTGCTGGGGGGTTTCTGGCGGAGGTAGCTTTAGCTAGAGGCGACTGGGCTAAGGCTCAAGCCTATGCTGAATCTGCGTTGCGACTAATTCAACCGGCTAATCTTTCTCTAAAAGATAAACAGGATGTTGATTTGTTCAATTGGGTGAATAGTTTTCATCGTAGCTGGTATCTATTTTCGTTAGGGAAAGCCCAGTTTCAACAACGAGAAATTGATACAGCAGTTGCTACGTTAGAAGAAGCCCGTAGTGTGGCTCATCCAGACTACGATCCCAGGTTGTATAGCTTATTGCTAGCACAGTTACAAAAAGGATATTTTCAGCAGGGGCTATATCTACCTGCCTTTGAGACCCGTCGTCAGAGAGATGCTATCGAGAGTCGGTTTAATTATCGTGCATTTGTTGGTGCGGGGCGATTACAGCCAAAACAACAAATGGCAAATCCAGCCTTGCCTTCTGACGAAGTCTTCAAAGATGTCATTGTGGCATCTGGTCGTAAACAGGATGTAAAAGAACTGGTACGACGGCTGGGTCAAGATGAGTATGTTTTGACCATTGTGTACGGTCCATCGGGAGTAGGTAAGAGTTCTCTGATTGAGGCGGGATTGGTGCCTGCATTGGAGCGGGAGCGCATTGAAACTCGTCGGGTGGTGCCCGTGTATCTACGACGATATCGTAACTGGGTTGAGGATCTAGTCCAAACTCTGACGGATATAGATGCTAAAGGAGATTTGTATAGTTCTGGCATTCTTGGTTATGTGCAAGAAGGGTCTGAGGAAGCGGATGAGTCTGTTGCTGCCAGTTCCATACCACCTGAGAAGGTTCTCCGTCGTTTAAAGCATTACACTCAGAAAAATCAGGTATTGGTATTGGTCTTTGACCAGTTTGAAGAATTCTTCTTTGAGTTTGAGCAAACGGCAGAGCGTCGCCCATTTTATGATTTTTTGCGGTCCTGCTTGACGATGCCCTATGTCAAAGTGTTGCTATCGCTGCGGGAAGATTATATTCACTATTTGTTAGAGTGCGATCGCATCACTACTTTAGATATTATCGACAATAATATTCTCGACAAAAAGTGGCTCTACTACATAGGGAATTTTAGCCTTGAGGAAACCCAATCGGTTTTTAAGGATCTGACCTACCCTACCCCCTATAACCCTGAAGATGACCTGATAGAACAGGTGGTTAAAGACTTAGCGGCAGGGGCTGGAGAAGTGCGTCCTATTGAGTTGCAAATTGTTGGAGCGCAGCTACAGACGGAAAACATCACCACTAAGCGAGAGTATCACAATTGGGGGGACCCAAATTTATCGACTAAAGAACTGCTCGTACAGAAATATCTCAATGACGTTTTATACGAATGCGGTCCTAGAGAAAATCAGCAGCTTGCTGAGCTAACGCTGTATTTGCTAACGGATGAGAAAGGAATTCGTCCCCTAAAGACAGAATCTGATTTAGTGGATGATTTACGTAGTTATGGTGAGCAGAAGGCGCTAAAACGCCAGAAAATAAACCTTATTCTCAAGATTCTTACTAAGTCAGGGTTGGTGGTGGAGGTGCCAGAGTTCCCTCAAGAGCGCTACCAGTTAGTGCATGACTATCTGGCAAACTTCATGCGTGAGCAAAAACAGTTTCTGAAAATTGAAAGACTACGTGATGACCTAGCCAGGGAAAGGAAAGAACGAGAACGAGTTGAAAATAGGCTTTCTCGATTTTTTAAAGCCCTGATGATATTTGGCGGAGTAGTGGGTGTTGCCGCTGTTGTGACTAGCATTGTTTTGGCGATACTTTTGGTGAATACACGCGCACTAACTCGTCGAACCAAGGAATCGTCCATTGAACGATTGCTCGATAGTTCGAACACTTTTCATCAAACAGATAAGGGGCAGCTGATGGAACCACTGCTTAAATCGCTGGAGGCTGCGGAAATATTTCGACAGCTGCAATGGGATAAACCAGAGCTCAAGGCACGTATCTCTATTGAGTTACAAAAATCCTTAAGCGAGATTCGGGAGATTAATCGCTTTGGTGGGCATTCCAAATCTGTTCTTGCTGTTGCCTACAGCAATGATGGCACAATGATTGCTTCTGCTGGCGATGATGGCACAATTAATATCCGACAAAAAGATGGGCGTTTGATCAGCAGTATATCTAGAGCCCACACAAAAGGTATTAGAAGTGTTGCCTTCAGTCCTAATAATGAACGGATTGCATCAGCCAGTGACGATCAGACGATCAAAATTTGGGATTTAAATGGCGTATTACTAAAAACACTCACGGGCCATACAGGAGCAGTTAACAGTGTTGTATTTAACCCAGATGCCCAGATGCTGGCCTCAGCCAGTGCTGATAGGACAGTCAAACTTTGGAATGTGAATACTGGTCTTGAAGTACGCACCATGCGCGGACATACATCTTGGGTGAACAGTGTTGATTTTAATCGTGATGGCAATCTCCTGGTTTCAGGGGGGAGTGATCAAACGATTCGGCTTTGGTCCTCAGAGGGTGAAGACTTAGGTCAGATGGCGGGCCATGGGGCTTCAGTTAATCAAGTGGTATTTAGTCCGAATGGCCAGCTGTTGGCTTCTGCTAGCACCGATAGAACCGTTAAACTCTGGACGCTTGATGGCCAGCTGAGGGATAGTCTTGATGGTCATCAAGCTAAGGTTTGGGACGTCAGCTTTAGTGCCGATAGTCAGTTTCTGGTTTCTGCCAGTAGTGACAGAACGATCAGGCTTTGGAACTTACAGGGGCAGCAACTGGATGCCTATCAATCAAGTGATGCTCAAGCCAGCTTTTTTAACGTTAGTTTTAGCCCTAATGAAAACGTATTTGTTTCGGCCAGTGCGGATGAACGGGTCAGCCTATGGGACTTCAGAGCAAAAGATAGAACACTTATTAGTCACACAGAGACACAGGCCACTAGCATTGCATCGGCTAATGTTAACGGTGCTTTTATCTCAGGCTATCGAAATGGCACGATTAAATTTTGGGATGGCAGTGGCAGTTTGGTGAGCATTATTCAAGCCCATAATGGGAGCATTACTGATCTTAGCTACAGCTCTAGGGGAGATTTGATTGTTTCTGCCAGTAATGATGGCACGATTAAGTTGTGGCGTAATACCGGCGAGCTGATCAAAGAATTTGATGGTCACGACAGTTCTGTTTCCAGTGTTGAATTTAATCCGAGAGATGACTCAATCGCCTCAGCAGGTATAAATGGAGAGATTAAGCTCTGGAGTGCTAACGGCGAGCTGGCGCATCACTTTGGTGATAGGGACAGACCCATATCCAGCATTAGCTACAGCCCTAATGGAAAACTGTTAGCGTCGGGTAGTCAAGATGGCACTATTCATCTTTGGGATACAGAAGGCCAACGGCTTAAAACCCTAAGGCGTCACCAGCATGCTATTTCTAACATTCAATTTAATGCCGGAGGGAATCATGTGGCTTCGGCTGACGTTAATGGAACAGTTGCTATTTGGAGCGCTCAGAATGGTAATTTCTTGTTTTCCAGGAGTTACTTGGGGCGGATTACAGATATAACCTATGGTGACAGTGATGAATTACTTATTGTTGCGTCAACGGAGGGTAAGATTCATGTTTGGCATTACCCTACGGATACAACGGTGGCAACATTAAATATTCACCGTAGTGGGTATCCTATTCTCTTGGACTTTGATGTAGATGAGACCACGTTGTTGTCACTGGGGTTGGCTGGTAAGCTCAACCTTTGGAATTTAGATATGGATGAGCTAATGCAGTCGAGCTGTGACTTACTGGCCGAGTATCTGGCTCCTGATGAAGATAGTTCTGGGAATAGTCCCCCTCCTGCCCTTTGCCAGACCTCAGGCTAAGGTTGAAGCAGCAGGGGAATAATCGCAGGAGTTTATGACTGCCCATTAGTAAGGCCCAAACATGGAATTTGCCACTGAAGTGGGATCATCGCCGCAGAAGAAATCGTCAATTAAAACTAAGATTTCGTCCTTGCTGAGAAAACCGTCGCCGTTCATATCCAATTGCTCAAAAGCAAGGGGAGCGTAGGCAGGATGGACATTGTATACCTGGAAAAGCTCGGCCCACTCTTCTGTGCACAGCTGACCGTCGCCATTGGTATCAAACACTTCAAAAATCAGCTTCATTAAGGATTGAACTTCTTTAAAGTATCGGTCTTTGTTACCTAGAACATCATCGTAATAGGTGAGCCACTCCTGCAAGCTGATTTTCTTATCACTATTACTATCAGCACCACTTAATAGAGACTTCCAGGCCTGAAGAAAGCGTTCTTTGAGGGCTAATACCTTAGGCGAACGGGCACCTAGATTTTTAACTTTTGCTAGCTTGGTGGCGATATTTTCAAAATCTTTGCAAACTAAGAACCCATCGCGATCGCAATCATACATACAGAACAGCTTCAGGAGTTTGCGGTTTTGCAGCTCTGTCAACATAGTGTCTATAAATCTCCTAGTAGATGGGTGAGTGATTGCGTGTTAATCCAAGAACCGTAGCATTGGTACGAGAATCATAAATCATTCATTACCCAAAAATCGTTAGCTATAAAATGCTTTACTCTCGTACCTGCTCAACAACCCGCTCTCCATCATCTGACCAGTAAGCATAGGTGCCAGCTGCAAAATCCCACTCGCCGACAAACTGTAACGATGCGCCGGTTTCCGTCCACTCTACGCCATAGCCATCCCGCACAAAGTCCAGCGAGTCGCCCCCATAAAAATTACCCCCGCGATCGTAGATAGCGATGCTGCCGCTCATGTCACTGCCTTGTCCGGGCATCGCTGGAAGAAAGTGATAGAGCTTGGGGTAGGTGATGACTGCTTCGTACTTTCCTGTGGGATCGGATAATCGGTCGTATTCAACCTGCACTAAGGACAGGTAAATGACGGCCCAAATCAGGCTGGAGCCTAGGAGCATCAGACCGTGGATGCTGGCGCTGGTTGCGATCGCAATGCCCACAAAAAGTTTTCGCATTAAAGAGCGCATCTACCTATCTTCTATCCATAACCTGAGAACTGAGAAAAAGATGCACCCTGCTACAGAACAAGACCCAACGGTAGCTTCATGACGTTTCCAAGGAATTTCGCAAGGCAATCGAGCCAATCTACTGGGAGGTGGGGCTGTATATTTTCATTAGGACATGTAATCTAAAGCACCTCCCATTCCCCTCCGCCCATGCACGCTGACTATCTCAAACGTATTCTCAATGCCCGTGTCTATGACGTTGCTCAAGAGACTGCCCTAGAACTGGCTCCCAATTTATCTAAGCGTCTGAGTAATCAGCTACTGCTCAAGCGAGAAGACATGCAGTCAGTCTTTTCCTTTAAATTGCGGGGGGCATACAACAAAATGGCCCAGCTGCCACCGGATAAGCTAGCCCGTGGGGTGATTGCTGCCTCGGCTGGAAACCATGCCCAGGGGGTGGCCTTGGGGGCTCGACGTCTATGCACCCGTGCCATTATCGTCATGCCTGAAACCACACCGGATGTGAAGGTTGATGCAGTTAAAACCCGTGGCGGTGAGGTTGTTCTCCATGGTGAGACCTTTGACGATGCCTATATCCATGCCCGCCAGTTAGAAGCGGAAAAAGGGATGACCTTTATCCATCCCTTCGATGATCCGGATGTGATTGCCGGGCAGGGCACCATTGGCATGGAAATTTTGCGTCAGTACCAGCAGCCCATCCATGCCATTTTTGTCGCCATTGGGGGTGGCGGTCTGATTTCCGGCATTGCGGCCTATGTAAAACGGTTGCGACCGGAAATTAAAATCATCGGCGTCGAGCCCAAGGATGCCGACGCCATGTACCAATCCCTAAAGCTAGGGCAGCGAGTTAAGCTTTCCCAAGTGGGCCTGTTTGCGGATGGTGTAGCCGTTAGCCAGGTGGGGGAAGAAACCTTCTGGCTCTGTCAGCAATATGTGGATGACATTATCCGGGTGGGCACTGATGATACCTGTGCTGCCATTAAAGATGTGTTTGAAGATACACGCTCGATTGTGGAACCGGCGGGAGCGTTGGCCATTGCAGGGGCTAAGGCCTATGTGAAACAAACCGGCATTAAAGATGAAACCCTGGTGGCGGTGGCCTGTGGTGCCAACATGAATTTTGACCGGCTGCGGTTTGTGGCTGAACGGGCAGAGTTGGGAGAACAGCGGGAAGCGATTTTTGCGGTCACCATTCCTGAGCAGTCAGGCAGTCTAAAACGCTTTTGCGATCACATTGGCAAACGCAATCTAACGGAATTTAACTATCGCATTGCTGATAATACTGAGGCCCATATCTTTGTCGGTTTGCAGATTTGCGATCGCAACGACGCCATTGCCATGAAAGAACGGTTTGAGGCCAACGGCTTTAAAACCCTGGACCTCACCGATGATGAACTCACCAAAATGCACCTGCGCCATATGGTGGGTGGGCACTCTAACCTGGCCAAAAACGAACGCCTTTACCGGTTTGAGTTTCCTGAGCGCCCCGGTGCTCTGATGAAGTTTGTCAGCTCCATGAGCCCCAATTGGAATATTAGTCTGTTCCATTACCGCAACAATGGCTCAGACTATGGCCGCATCGTGGTCGGTATGCAGGTGCCACCGGAAGAAATGAATGAATGGCAGGCGTTTCTAGAAACCCTAGGCTATCGCTACTGGGAAGAAAACGATAACCCTGCCTACCAGCTCTTTTTGGGATAGCGACGATAGGCCAAGAGACCCACTAGGGCAATGCTCATGACTAACGCCGGCACCCAAATGGTGGGAATGGTGTGATGCCGCTGGGCAATGGCTACATTTGCCCAGATGAAAACCAGGGTAAAGGGGAGATCTCCCCGTTGCACCAGGGCTAAAACTGCGATTAAATTAGCCACCACAATCATGATGGCTGTCCAAACGGCACCGGACAGCCCCAGTTCTGGTAAGCCGGATGCATAAAGAGCCGATGCTACATTCACCACCGTTGCTACTGAAATCCAGGCTAAGTAAATGCTAATCGGTCCATTGACCCAACGTTTACGGCGACTACTGACCTGGTGCTGGCCCTCTTCCAGTTCGCTGTAGGCGGCAATGAGAGCCGATAAAATAATCACCATGGCCACCACTGACAGCCAGTAGAGCTGTAGTGTAAATAAGTAAATCCAGGCCATCTGAGCTACACAGGCTGTGATCAAACAGTAGTTGATGCGTTGGATCAACAATTGACTTCGATATTTACGCCGAGACTGATACCAGGCATAGGCAATCAGACCGACGTAAATTACCCCCCAGATAATAAAGGCATAGTTGGCGGGGGTAATGAGAACGCCGCCAAGGGGGCCATTGGCCAGGTCGGCAACGGTGTTGCCATCAATGGGGAAAAAATTGGATAGGGTATTGACGGCCAGGGTGCCAAGGATAGCTACCCAGGTTGCGATCGCTAATGTCCTATCTCCAATCAACCCCATCTTTCTGCCTGCAGATTACTCAGTTATTGTGACGTTTCCCAACAATGTTAGCTAGGTACGTCAGACGTAATGACACGTACTTTTTGAGGTCGACAGGGTGATCCGACACAAATATGTTGGGCCGGCATGTCTTTAAAGACACTGCTACGGGCCCCGATCAGGGCATTAGCGCCAATCTTGACCCCCGGTGCGATAAAGCAATCCGTCGCTACCCAGGCTCCATTTTCAATCACAATGGGAGCCGTCATTAAGGCAAAGCAGGGATCGCTAGGGTCATGGCTACCGGTGCACAAATAGGACTTTTGCGAGACAACACAGTGCTGCCCGAGGCGAATAGGAGCCAAGCTATAGAAGGTAACGTCTTCCCCCACCCAGCTATAGTCGCCAATTTCCACTTTCCAGGGATAGGTAAATCGAGCGGATGGACGAATAACTACATCTTTGCCAATTTTTGCCCCGAACAGCCGTAGTAGGGCACACCGTGGCCCATGGGCCGTGTGCAGGGTGAGGGGAAACACAACGGCTTGGACGAGCCACCACACCATGACGACCCACTTCGGACGACCCACTTCGAAGCCCGGCTGATAATAACGCCTCAAATCCACCAAGGATGGGGGGCCAAAGTCAGGCTCAGGGGGGCTAGAGGGGGCAGACAGGGGGTCATGAGATGTCTGGGGGGAGGTTTGGGGCATACCATCAGCCATCAAGCATCACCTAATAAAGCAGCTTGAGGGTTTTCGTTGGGTTCTTTTTGCTCAGAGATGTTCAGGCTGCCACCAAATCTAAGTTCGTAGAGTTTGACACCAATCTGGTATTCATATTGGCTGAGCAACCGGCCATAGATGTAGCCGGGATAGCCATCGAGAAAACCAAGGCGAATAAAGTAAAACAGTACAAAGCGTAGAAATGGCTTGAAGGGTAAGCGCACCCAAATTTTCTTGAGAAATCGCTTGCGCTGAACAGAATCTCCAAAGAGATTGGCCCCAATGGTGCCGTCGTCGCCCATGCCAGTGAGTAAGTTGTAATACACCCGCGCTTCCCAGTTGGAATAACGGTTGTGGCGGGCCAACCAGTGGAACAGATCACGGAAGTCGATGTGGAGCATGTCGTTTTTGAGATAGCCTACATTGCCACTTTCAATAACCACATGCTCATGCACTTCGTTATCACCGGTATTTTGAATTTCCTCGGTGTTTAGATTTTCATAGCGACCTTTAGCATGGCGAAAAAAGCGCATGTTCCAGTCAGGATATTTACCACCGTGGCGAATCCATTTACCCAAAAAGTAAACCCGGCGATTGAGGTAGCAGCCATCTAGTGTGTTCTCTGTAATCACCTCTGCCATCTCTGCCCAAAGTTCTGGGGTGATGCGTTCGTCGCAGTCTACGATGAGTACCCACTCGTTACGGAAGGGGAGATGGTCTAAGGACCAATTTTTTTTCTTTGGCCAGCGTCCATTGAAATCAAACTGAACCACATGGGCACCGTAGGATTCTGAAATCTCAACAGAGCGATCGTCACTGTGGGAGTCCACCACAAATACTTCATCTGCCTGGGCGACGCTTTCTAAACAAGCAGGTAGATTGGCTTCCTCATTTTTGGCAGGAATCAGTACAGAAACAGGGATTTTGGTGGCAGCACTCATGGGTAAATGGAAATCTAAATGAACGGTAGATGGTTGATTAAAACCTGAGCGATTGAGTTCCTAATCTACGTATGACCTACGCTATCGAAATCCTGAAGTAAGGTTTTTATCTAACTAACATCTAACTAATTATGGTGCCAAGCTAGGCGGATGACTTAGCAGGTTTGTAGGGTCTGATTAGGTATCGCAAAACACTGCCCAAATAGCCCAGCTGACCATAGGCATAGGTCAAATTCTCAAACCGTTGTGCTGGGTCGTTAACGTATTTGACGGTCTTGTAAACACCGCGCACAAGGCGTTCCCCACCCCATCGTAATTGAGCTACACCAGCGCGCCCTGATACTTGCTCACGGTAGCATTCGCTAATGCCTTGCCACCAGCTACGGCTTAGGAACCAGCCTGGCTTAAGTCTAGCGGGGGATACATTGTGAGCAGCCAGTGCATCAGGAACATATACAACATCCCAGCCATTTCTAAGCGCTAACTGAGTCATGTGTAATTCTTCGTTGGAAAGCAGATTTTTTCCAACCCGACCAAGGTTGACGTCAAAGCCACCAACGGAATCTAAGAAGGTTTTGCGCAGGGAGTAGTTGAGACCTCGGGGGGTCAGACTCGGGTTTTTGATGTAACGTACCTGATCGCCTAAATCATAGGCCCCTAAGCCACTGGCTAAATCGTCTGACAGCCAGGCGGGGGGATGAACCACGTCGGGGGGCCAGAGGAGGGTGACTTTGCCACCTGCGATCGCAACCTTACTATTTTTCTCATACACCTCTAGCAGGGATGCTAACCACTGAGAACTGGCAACCGCATCATCATCAAGGTAAGCCACAATATCCCCGTTAGCAGCGTTTGCTCCGGTATTACGGGCGGTAGACAGTCCCAATGTGGGCTCGTATACGTAGCGCAACCGAGGGTCCGACAGTCGCATCTGGACGATTTCTGCTGTGGTGTCGGTCGAAGCATTGTCCACTACGATGACTTCGATATCAGGTAGCGTCTGAGTCAACAAACTATCGATGGCTGCTGCCAAGTATTGATCACGATTATGGGTGCAAATAATGGCGGAAATAGATAGCTCAGCCATAAAAATCTTGAATAAAAAGGAAATGTACTGAAATAAGGAGTAAGACTATGTCAGGCACAAACTGCCTACCGCTTAAACTATGCAGTTGTTTGGATTACAAATCGATGGTGAGAATCGATGCAGACAGGCTTTAAAGAGCCATAATGTAGGCTTGCAAGCCTTTAATGAATCTCTTGTTTAATAATAGTTGAGCCATCTAGCTCTGATCAAAATTCCCGCTTTATTGTGAATGTACTCATTAAACTTTACTGAAGTTACGTAATTGAGTCTCAGCTATCAAGTTCTGTTTATCTATTCTTCAAACGTATAAAGCCTTCTCTAATCGGCTATTTACTCGATTTTCCATTTTTTGCTGAGCCATGAACACCTCTATTGATATTGATATTGCCCCCTACATCGACCATTCCCTATTGGTGCCCACTGCCACCTTAGAGCATGTCGATCACTGGTGTGCAGAAGCTCAACGCTTTGGGTTTGCCAGTGTCTGTGTCTATCCAGTGCATGTTCAACGGGCGGTTGAGAACCTGCATGAGAGTTCTATTCCTGTGAGTACCGTGATTGGTTTTCCGACCGGAGCAGAGACGTCAGCTAGCAAGTTGTTTGCTGCCCAAGAAGCGACGGAAAATGGCGCAACTGAAATGGATGTGGTGATTAACCTGGGCTGGGTCAAATCGGGTCAACTAGAACGGCTACATGCAGAATTAGCCCAGATTGTGGAAGCTACGGGGCAGTGTGTAAAAGCCATTTTGGAAATGGCGCTGTTGGACGAAGCTGAGAAAAGAACGACAGCCGATGTCTGTATGGATGCGGGCGTTAGCTTCCTTAAAACTAGTACTGGCTGGCATGGTGGAGCGACTGTAGAAGACGTTCGCTTGCTCAAAGACGTCAGCCGTGGTCGAGTTGGCATCAAAGCCTCTGGTGGTATTCGTACCCCTGATCAGGCACTCATGCTGATTGAATCAGGGGCTACTCGCCTGGGCACATCGCGCGGTCCCGATATTTTGCGGCAGCGGGCCACGAAATCTCAGGGCGCTGGCTAGGCATTTAGCATTTCTTGTGTTGTACTTAAGAACGTCAGGAAAGCTAAATAATTAAGAAAACTGCATATTTTTTTCTGGCAATCTACCCCAACGGTAACTATGTCGGGCACTATTAACTATGATGTAGCACTTCGTGATCGTACATGACTTCCTCTGCTCAATCGACGAGTAATGCGCCATCTCCCATTGCTGCTCTAGCTCTCAAGCTGGTGGGTGGTATTACCATTTTGGCCGCTTTAGTGGATTTTCTGGTGCTACTATTACCGCCAGATTTACTGAACCGTACCTGGCAAATCACAACGACTACCCAGCTAGTTGATCGCGGCATCGTTCCTTTAGTGGGTATTGCCCTACTATTCACTGGCTTTTGGATTGATAGCTATGTCCGTGGTAAGCGCGGTAGTGGCAGCCTGTTTCTAGATGTGCGTTTTTGGACCTGTCTCTTGGCTTGCATCCTAGGTTTGCTATTTGCTGTCCTGGCACCGGTGCATATGAATAATGTGCGGTTGCAGAGCCAGGAAGCGCTGACCCAGGTCTCCACTGAAGCTACTGAAGCCGCTAATCAGTTGGAGCAGCGTCTTAATGTAGAGGTGACTCAGCAACGCGATCGCATCAGCAGCTTATTGAATAATCCAGAACAAATTGATCAGCTGGTGGCTAGCGGTAATGTCACTGCAGAGCAGGCAGCTCAAATTCGTCAGTTTGAGGAAAACCCAGAATCTTTAGATGAGTTTCTCTCTGGTCAAGCCTCTCAACTGCGTACGCGTCTGGAAACAGAAATTGGCACCCGTCGCGAAGAAGCGACTAAGCGGGTGCGGTCGGAGGCAACTAAGGCAAGTATTCGTATCGCCTTAAGTAGCATTTTGTTAGCTGTTGGTTACGCTGGCATTGGCATCAGTGGCATCAGACGTCTGCTGGCCATTTAAATCAGCGGTATTATGAATCGTGTAGAACCCTTCCATGGAAAGGTTCTACACGATTAACCTTCACCAAACGGGTCTTGAAGTTTGGCCACTAGATCGTAGAACGGTTGCCAATTATCTTCAGCAACGATGGGTTCCCAAATTGCTTCAATTTCAGGTCGTAGCAACACAGTTGTTGGATTGTGCTGGCGTAAGCATTGACCTATCTGGGTAATCTCCTCTGACGACAGCGTGGTCAGGCAACTGTGATAGTGAAATCGCCAAGCCTTGAGCAGTGTGGCTGCTTCATCATCAGAGTTTTCAACCGTCGTCTGTAGAATGTGCTCGGGGTCTTCACACCATTGTGGGGAAAACTGGCCCGTTAGCCCCGTGAAAAAGTCGTGATAACTCACCTGTGTTTTTTCTAACAGTTCTAGGGTTAAGCGCAGCAGTTCATCCCCAAGTTCCGGTAGCAGTTCCCCAAAGCCTAACTTGGTTAGCATTTTCTGTTTGTAGGCAGCGTAATAATGATCGCGATAGCGGGCGAGGCCAGTTTCCAAATCTTCGGCAGCCATAATCAGTGCCAGAGGCTTCTGCAACATCCGTAGATTCCATTCGCATACCCGAGGCTGGTTGCCATAGCTGTAGCGACCCATGTAGTCAAAATAGGCCGCTGTAAACCGAGGGTTAAACTCATCCATAAAAGCGTAGGGACCGTAGTCAAAGCTTTCCCCAGTGATCGACATGTTGTCGGTATTGAGTACAGCATGGCAAAAGCCCACCGACATCCACTGGGCTGCCAACTGGGCCACTCGTTGCACGAGTTCGGCATAAAACTGCCCATAGCGCTCCTGTGGATCCTGTATACCCAGCAAATGGGCGTAGTAGACCTCAATCACATGATCGAGTAAGGGAGACATTAGGTCAGCACGTCCCAGATAGTGCAGCCGCTCAAAGGTGCCAAACCGAATGTGAGATTTGCTGAAGCGCACCATGACTGATGACCGAGTTGGTGATGGTTCATCCCCGCGCCATAGGCTTTCACCGGTTTCCACCAAGCTAAAACATCGAGATGTGTTGACTCCAAGCCCATGTAGAGCCTCAGAGGCTAAGATTTCTCGAACGCCACCCTTGAGGGTTAATCGCCCATCTCCATTGCGAGAGTAAGGTGTGGTGCCGGAACCTTTAGTGCCAAAGTCATAGAGTACTTTATCGGTACCTCTCACTTGGCCATAAAGGAAGCCACGGCCATCACCCAGCGCGACGTTGTAGTCACCAAACTGATAGCCGTGGTAGCGCAGGGCCATCAACGGTGAGCGTTGTTGAAACTGCCCGAATGCTTCGATAAAGTCGAAGTCACTGACGTTATCTGGCTCTAGGTTCAACCTTGGTAAGAGGTCATCATTGCGAAACCGCAGAATGTGTTGAGGAAAGCTGGCTGCTACAACAACGTCATAATAGTCATCGCCTAAGGCCTCTAAGGCAGGCTCATAGGTCAAATTTAGAAAAGGATTCTCGGTCACAGAGAAGGGATCAAAAAGTAGGCTTTATTTAGTATCTCTTAAAGCTAAGACTTGCTGGTTAAACCATTGTGCGGCAGTAATGTTGCTGTTGTTTTCTAGCTTGGCAATGGTCTGTTCTAAAAGGGCTATGGGTAAATCCTTTAATGCCTGGGAGGTGTCAGTCAGCTGATATTTACCATCAGACTGTAGTGCAAACGCAAAAACACGGATGCCTCGCACATCGATTACCCAATATTCAGGAATACCAAGCGCGGCATAAAGCTGCTTCTTTTCATCTAAATCACTCGCTAAAGTCGTGTCTGAAATTTCGCCCACCAAATCGGGGGCACGCCATTGATGTAAGTCAATTCTGCGAGGTTGACCAGATTCCCAACGTGGATAGTCATCACCAAGGTATAGGACTAAATCAGGTGCACCAGCCGTGTCTTTATCTTTTTCGATAAGACATCGACCCAGTGAACTAGCTATTTGTTCAGGATGGATACTGAACCAGAAACCCAGAATGATAGTGAATAAGTCGCAAATTGTAGCGTGGGTGATGCCTTCCCAGCCCATTTCGGTGATGAGTAGATAGCCTTGATGAAAAAATAAACGGTACTGATCAGGGGACAAGCTATCTCGATAGCGGACATAGTCACCCCACTGGGCCTGGTACCATTCTGCAAGACTAGACTTATTTTTGGCAGTTAAAACAGCAGACATTGTTATTACCTACGCCACAGTTGCTGGGATCTCTAGCAGAAACCTCAATTAGCTTTCTTTGCTTTTAGTTTCTGTACTGCGTTTCTAAAGCCTAGCACTACAAAAATGTTAGAGAGTGTGAGGAAAATCTCAGCACTGCCGTGGAGCCAGTCCACATTGGCAAGCTCTAGACCGTAAGCTTTCTGAGCATAGATGCCTGCTGGAATAGTCACTGCTACGAAAATGAGCAGCACGTAGAACCCAGTTAATGCCAACTTGGGTGTCTGCCTTGACCTGGTTAAAAAATAAAGAAACCCTAGATAAGGAAATAGGGACATCGCGAACAAGGTTTCTTTAGACACGGGCTTGTCTCCAGATATACCAGGCAGCAGCACAGGCGGTACAGTTACCTACCATGGTCATAGAGGCCTGTAAAATTACCAACCAGCTTAGAGAGGGAGAATTATCGAAAAAATGCCAGGTACAGGCACACATGGCGCTGACCAAGGCCGGTAGCATGCCGAAGGATAACCATTTCCATGCGAGCCAGCCGGTGATATCAGCAAACTGCCAGACAAAATAAATGGCGGCGATCCATTCAATCACGCTGGAGATATGAACCATCCAGGTAGGAATCGAGAGGGCGTGCATAAATCTAGAACGTCAATGGTAGGGGCAACGATAAGGGGCATTCCCTTTTAATTGCTCCAGGTCAAAATGGTTAATGAAGGTGGGCTATTGCCTACCTGTCTGGGCATCGCCTTGTGGGTGCCCTGGGATAACCACGAGCTCTAGTCTAAAGTAGATTCGGCAGACAGTTAAGGGAACAGCGTGCATGCGGGCAGTGTTGTGTGGCTACTATGGCATGGGCAATGGCGGCGATGAGGCGCTGTTAGCAACGTTGCTACAGCTATTGCCGCCGTCTGTCACCCCCATTGTTCTCTCCGGTAATCCCCAGGAAACGGCTCAACGCTATGGTGTTGAAGCGGTGCCAAGAAAATCGTTGTCGGCGGTGTGGTCGGCTCTAAAAAGTTCTCAGGCATTTATTTGGGGCGGGGGCAGTTTAATGCAGGATGCCACCAGTGCTATCAATCCGCTGTACTACGGTGGTTTGATGATACTGGCGCAGTGGCTGGGGCTGCGTACCATTGCTTGGGGCCAGGGAATGGGGCCTTTAAAGCGACGTAGCAGTCAATGGATTACCCGCTGGGCTCTGAAGAATTGTGATGGGATTAGTGTGCGAGACAGTGCTTCTGCCCAACTGCTGGCCGATTGGAGAATTAACTGTCAGCTAGCCCCAGATCCTGTCTGGGCACTCAAGTCTAGCCCCTTAGCAGGATTTGCGGATTTACCTGCACCTCGAATTGCTGTTGTGCTGCGGGGCCATGCTCAGCTGACACCGGAACGACTGACAAATTTAACAAAAGCCATTGCAGACTTTCAGGCAGCAACCCAAACCTGTGTTGTGTTATTGCCCTTTCAACCGGTTAAGGATGGTGCGATCGCAACCCATATTGCCCAACATCTGAACGGTCCCCACAAGATTATCCAAGTGGCCGATCCGGTGCAGCTCAAAGGCGTCTTTCGCGGGATTGAAATGGCCATTGCCATGCGGTTTCACGGTGTTGTTATGGCCGTTGCCGAGGGCTGTCGCTGTTTTGCCATTAGCTATGACCCTAAGGTCACCCAGATTATGCAAGAACTGTCGCTACCGGGCTGGGGACTTTCCCCTAACGACCCGTTGCCACTCATCCCTGACCATGCCCACACCATGACTCAGCAGTGGTTAGACCATTATGCCAATGGTGATGGCTTAAGTGATGTACAGGTTCGTGCCCATGTTGATCGTGCTTTAATACACAGCACCTTATTGGCGCAAACCCTTGTTGAGGATATTGATCATGTAGGATGAAACGTACTTTCGTGTAACTTTTTAATACATTTTAACGATTGAGAAATTCCTTGAATGTACTGATTTATTGGTAATTCCTGGTAGGAACTTGTGCTCAATCAAATTTTCTGTGTTAACACTGTGGGGAGATTGGCGTAATATGCCATCGTTATCCGCTTTGCTATTGCGGCGCTTTGAAACATAATGTTTAATTTCGCCAGATCAAACGATAGTTTTCCTGATAACGGGAACACTCCCCGTGACGTTTCGTCGCATGGGGCACAGTTACCTGTTGAAAATTCAGATAACAATAGCTGGCAGACCGTCCATTTCCCAGGTACGGTCATTATCGATGAAATTCCAGGGACTACCCCTAATTTGCAAACTAACGCTATGGATTCTTCTAGCACACTCCCAGGTAACAGTATTTCTGAAACCGCTACTGAGCAGACTGGTCATCAGCGTGAGGCCGAACTGCTTAATTTGGTGCGGGACCTAAATGAGTGCAACGATGTACTGCTGGCTAAGGTATCTCAGTTAGAAGAATCTCTGGAGCGATCGCAAGCTGCCCTCCAGGCTGAGATTGATCGTGCCCCTGACGTAAACCGTGTGGGTGATCGTGAAATTGTACAATTAGTCACTGAACTAGAACAAAGCAACCAGTCATTGCAGCATCACCAGATGCTAAACGAAACCCTACAGACAGAGTTGGCTGCCTATCGAGAGCGGACAGCCCAGTTAGAAGCCGAGCATAACACCCTACTTAGGCAAAATACTGAGCAGTCTCAGGAATTATTGCAGGCCAATACAAACTGTCGAGATTTGAGAGCGCGGCTCCAGAGGCAGCAGCGCTACACACTGCAATTCAAAGCCGCCCTTGAAAAGTGTTTGAGTATGTCTACAGAGGCATCCAATAGTTCTGTCGCACCGCTTGATGTATCAAACCTGGCCATGCCCAAAGCAGACGAAATTCGCCCTTGGGAGTCTACATTAGGCCATGGCAAGTTAGATCCTCAGCTTGAGTCCTTGATTCGGGGAGCGCAAGGCAGACCTCAGGTTACCGTTCAGACCCCTGAGATCATGTTAGATGCTCAGAGGGTTGAAACCAGATTAGCAACTGAGGCCGAAGATCAGCTGTGGCATGACTTAGCCAGAGTAATGGGTCCCGATGAAGTTGCCCCAGCAGCTGAGGGACAAACCCTTCCCATGGAAACTGAAGAGTCTCCTCAGTTTACTGAACCCTCTCAGTTTACTGAACCCTCTCCTTGGGCTAAAGAGCCTCAGGAAACTAACGACTCTGTTATGGCAGATAACTTAGGGGATGCTACAACAATTTCCTCCCAGTTATCTCCGCAGGCCAGTGAAATCCTGGCTCGTGTACAAGCTTCGCGTACAGGGGGATTGACTGATACTTATCTGCCTGTAATGTCTGCCCAGGGTACTCCATCACCTTTAGTCAATCCATTGAAGCCCCAGAAACGAATTACGTCCTTATCTGCGATTGATCTACCAAACTTTCCTCGTCTAAAAAAACAACCTCCTACAGCGCAAGCTTAAGGGAAAATTTAACCGCAATTCCCAAAATTAAAAACTTTTTCTTGGTCAACTTAGGTTAGACTTTGTTAACTTCTGGTCAATATGTGTGAGGAACAGGTAGCTATTCCTTGCAAATGCTAGTTCGCAGGTGCGTCTGAACTGATCTGTCGGTATTAGTTGATAAATATTCCTGCGATTTGCCTGAGCCCATCGGGTAGAGTTTGCATCTTACCTATTAATAAAATATGAGCCCGTCATCTTTAAAAACTGTTTTAGAAAGCTCTTCTCCAGATAAGTCTGTGAGCGAAGCGCATATAGCCACTGCGATTATCCATGTGATTGAGACTGCTCGCTCTCAAGGTCAAAGCCTGGATGATGTTATTACTGAACTAATGGCTGACGATGCCTTGTTAGATAGAAAAAGTCGCCATCTGCTGGGAGACATCCTGACCCAAGCTTGGAATACTCTTTGAGAAGAGTATTTAAGTTGAGAAGATTGTTGTGGGATGAGTCAAAATGCTTAGACAGTAGTCCTAGGCAGTGATAGACGTAATAATAACGGCATCAGCTGGAATTGCCTCCCTCGCTGATGCCGTTGCTAATATGAATCCAAATAGAAGCTACAGACAGCTTTGGCTGAACTAGCCATCAATGTCGCCTACACCTACGGCCATTTGTAAAACCATAGGCTCACCACCGGTTTGGTGATACTTGTCAGCCCATTTTCGTAAGAGTAAATCCAATTCATCAAGGGCCTGTTGACGATTCTCTGCGGGGATATCAAGAGACTCCAAGACCCTCATGGTGCCATCTTTACGGGCAACCCATTCTCGCATGATGCGAAAATAACGGGCTGTATCCTCAATCATGGTGTAAGTTCTTTCAGCATCATCTGTCGGAATATACGACGCCCGAGCTAATGCATAAAAGGGCATACCCCATGGAGAATCAATGCGAGTGACCGTACCAGAGTAAAGTAAGCGACGGCGGATATGTTCTGCTAAGGCTTCACTCAGCGGCAGCTGTCGACCATTGGGAACAGATTCTTGAGAACGAGCATGGAGAAACTCAATTAGCTCAGCAAACTGAAATGAGGTTATGAGTTGCGCCTCTGGTAGATTGGACGGCAGCTTTTGCTCGATTTGGGCTTTTTCTTCTGATGTTAGGTTAGTGCCTACTAGCCTAGAGCGCCCTGGTTCCCAGGGATATTTTTCGAGCCAGACGTAGGGAAATTGAATTAAATAGCGGGGTTCTTGAGCACCCAACATCTTTAACAATTTACCTTCGCTTAAAGCCTGCCGTACTTCTTCTACGATGGCTTTAACACGTTTGGGTTCAATATGGTGTAAATGCCCCGTCATGCGCAGGTTTTGGCCCTGCTCTATATAAGTCGTGTAGATTGCACACTTGGCTGCGGTCGCTGCCGCATCTAGGAACGCACCGTGGCGATGACCGCCAGTACGCATAGCACTGAATGCCAAGTACATCATGATCTGATCAATGGCACTGGGTTCCAGGCGTTTAATCAGATCTGCATCAGCAGTCATCGGTGATTGAACATTGGTCATGGACGCTTAGGGATAGACACACGCTGATATAGCGAATGGAAATCTACGTAGTGGAACTAGGCTACCTTAAAGAAGCACCAATAATTCTTGATTTGTTTAATCAGACAGAGGAACTTCAACATTGATAGCTAATTTCCTCACTAGCTCGTAACGGTTAGCGTAAAACTTTTTCTGATTAATATCTATAGTGTTTTGTGTGGCCTTTTGCTGAAAAAGTTGGTTAGGGGCCATAAAACTATCCTCTAAGCAACTAAACGACCACTGCCACGGTACGCTTGGTCAATGGTTTCGTTCATAATACGACCGCTACCGCGATAAGATTGGTCGGTTGTAACTCGGCCACTGCCACGGTCAACTTGAGTATTTGTGATCCGACCACTGCCACGGTCAGCTTGGGCAATCGTGATCCGACCGCTGCCACGGTCAGCTTGGGCAATCGTGATCCGGCCACTGCCACGGTCAGCTTGGGTATTTGTGATTCGTCCACTGCCACGGTCAACTTGGGTATTTGTGATTCGTCCACTGCCACGGTCAGCTTGAGCTGTTGTGATTCGTCCACTGCCACGGTCAACTAACTGCGAGCTAGAAGTAATAGATAGTCCTAGTAAGCTGCAAAGGCTGATGGTAGTAGCAACTGACATTACCGATAGAGAAATTCTCATGGGTCAGAAAATGAGTAGTATTGCTACTTTCTGATTACATGGAATTGACAAATAACTCAGGAAAAACTACGTGAAAAAAGTGTGGGTGGTAACACCGATTTTTAGTACTGTGTGTTACACATCGTCCACTGATTGGATAGCTTTGACTAAAATCCAGGCACCACCCAGATTATGAATGCCGAAAACCTTAACGTTGCTGCCAGCAGTGACCTGCATTAGTTGCATTGCTGCTTGGGGAGAGATAGCGACAAGGCTAATGGTTTCAGTATCCCTAAGCAGCTGATGACTATGGTCTTTACCCCGTTGATAATGGCCGTAGAAAATATGGTTACCAGACGTGAAATTCTGGCTCGATGTTCTTGAAGAGTCTGTAAAGCCACTTGCGGGATATGCCGTTGGGGTATCTAGAAATGTTGTTTGTTGATTGAGCCAATGTTCGTCTTGAGGCAATAGGTCAAAGCAGGGGATAAGCATGGCAGGGGCTTGAGGGTCCCGTAGCAGAGTGTACTGTAGGTGCTTTACGGGCAGTTCCCTGGGTTGGCATGGATGCTGGATGCATAGGGCGGCAGCTGCCCCAGCAGCTTGTCCTATGCCTAAGACAATGGGCTGGAGACGGGTGGCTCCGTTGGCAATATGAGTGACGGAAATGTTTTTGTCGCACGCTAAGAGCCCATCAACAGTAGCTGGCACCAGGGCTCGGTAAGGAATAGTAAAGGGTGTTCCTGTCCAGCGGCCTCCCCAACCAATAGCTTTGGGGGCAAGGGGCATCTTGAAGCCAGGATAATGGTGGTCGTTGGGATAGTTGCCGATTGCGATCGCATCCACCACACCCTCTTCATTCACTGGCAACGGAGCCACCTGACTACCCGGCACTGGCAAAATATCTCGCTCGCTCACGGTCGTTAGCCCCACCAGTCGCCGACTCTCACGGTAGTAAGGATAAAGGGCAAACCCACCGCCGCCGGGGGTGCCTTCCAGCTCAGGGAAGACATGCTCGGCTAAACCATAGCGTTGCCCTAGTTGAGCCTGAATAAAACGAGCAAACTCCTGGCTGTGGTTCTTGGCCTCCTGCCAATAGTCATAACGCGTCGTCTCTGGCTCAATCAGGCGCTCCAGGCCCACACCGTAGTCATTTCCCTGCTGGGGCCAGTTGATCATAAAGCGATTGCCTGGCAGCCGCCCATAGTTGAGAAACTGCTCTGGACCATAGCCCTCCCAGGCCCCGACAAACGAGGCTTGGGAGCCAGTTGAGGGAATCAGTGGCGCGGTTTCACCTGTGCCGTAGTCCTGCATTACGACGACCCAGGTGGGGGCTTGCACCGGGTATTGCTGAATGGCAGGAAACAATGGATCAGCAGGATCGGTGAGAGAGTTAGGTGCACTAGGTTCCTGCCACTGCTCCTGCGATTCCCACCCCCAACGATAGGGGATGTTTCCCAAGGCCAGTAAATCTCCCAGCTCAGTGCCATCGATTGTGATTTGGGCTTCTACGGAAAACGGGTCAAATACCACTCCAGTGACCCGGTTGCCTGACCGCAATACTTCTCGAGGGTGGTGGCCCCAACGCCAGGTCAAATTGGGCAGAGCGGCTACCCAGTCGGCAAAAATGCTCGCGCCCACCGCTGGTTCATAGGTGAAGAAGCTCACCCAGCCATTGTGTAAGCCCCCTGGTTGACGTTGTTCCAGCTCTCTCAGAAACGCTCCCCACAGACCCGTTTGAAATGCGGCTAGCTCATTGCCATCGGGTGCGGTGACTCCAGCAGCGGTGAGCATGCCGCCCAACCAGGGCCATTCGCTCACTAACAATACCTGTGCACCTAACCGGGCCGCTTGGATGGCCGCCGCAGTACCGCCCGTGCCGCCGCCGACTACGAGGACTTCAGTTTTAAGATTTTCCATCACACCCTGAGTTTTAAGTTCTTCTACAAATAAGGTGTGACATCCTCGCCCAGGTCATCGGCTAGATGAGACAGGGCCCGAAATCTTAGCCCCACTAGCTGTTCGTAAAGTGGGTTGAGCTTACACATGGGCGGAATGTGTACCACCTTTTTGCCAAATAGGGTGACATCGCGCTCAAAGGGGCACTGGGATGGGATCATTTTGCAGACAAAGCGGGCCAGACGCGGGTCTTGGACTTCTAGCTGGTCCAGCCACTCGCGCATAGGCTTAAGCGGATCAGGGCCGGTTTTGGGAGTGGGGGGCTGTAGGGGACTGGCAGCAGCGGCGACGGGGGTGGCTTTATCTTTTTTATCTTTGATCAGACTGGTGCCAGGTTGAACCTCTTCCTTGATCTGACGCAGGTTGTAGAGGGTTGATTGCAGGGTCTGTAGGATGGCTGTATCGAGATTGAGGGCCTGGCAGAACTCCATAAGGACTTTATCTTCGGCGGCGGAGTAGATGCCGTCTGCGATCGCAACCATCACCGCCATTCGCAAAAAGTTTTCCGCAGCGCCTGGATTTGGCTTGAGGACAGTTGCTAGATCTGCTGGTGTAATGGGCTCAAAGGTTTCAAAATCCAGACCTGGGGCAAAATCCTCATCCATCATAGTGTGGATCAGCTCTTGCTCTTGAGCATCAAACTCACCATCGGCCCAGGCAATCGCCAACAGCCCTCGCAACCAGGCTTTAATCTGTTCTTCAGTGTAGAGAGAATCCTTCAATGTAGAAGACATAGCCAGCCTCGAAAAACATCAAATGTCTGCCGGGGAGAGCAACCCTGCCCCAACAGCTACGGAAGAGCGGGCAACTTGGACGACAGCTGAGCCAACTCCGATCCAGTTTTACCAGTAAATACCCATAGAATTGAGCGACCTCCATCACGAAAGCTGCGGAGCAATGGCTCTGGTGGACGTTCAGAAGCTACGGGTAAAGGCTTGTAATGAATGCCGCGACTACCTAACACGATGGTGGCGATGGTATTTGCCCGTCGCATGTGGTAGTCCGATGTAATTAAATAAACGCTTTTGATTCCCAGCCGTTCAAAATCATCAACTAACGTCGTAAAGTTAGTCACCGTATCCACGGCTCGATAGTCCAAATGCAGCCTTTCTAGGGATACCTGAGATTCTTGAAATACCCAAGTGGCGTATTCAGGATTGGCCCCCGATGAAATCCATACGTCTATGTCAGGATGATCATTGGCGAATTCAGCCGCAAACTCTTCCCGATGAGTGTCCCCCCCTAAGACCAGCGCAACCGTTGGTGACGATAGGCGACCGCGTATGTGCCATTGACCAAGCCAGAGTCCTGTTGCTAAGAGCAGCAAGGACGCCAGAGTTAAGCGACGATTTTTGCGACGCATTTTAGGCACTGATGGGTTCCTCAAAAAGGGGTGGACGAGCTGAAATAGTAAGGCTGAACTATCGATAAGTAGGTGATGATAACTGATAATTCCTCATTCTAAAGGAGGCTACCATGCCCGTTTGGGAAAATGTGCGCTTGTTTTAACAATGGGTTGCCCTCATCCCCAGCCCCTTCTCCCTCGGGGAGAAAATCAGCCCTCATCCCCCGGCCCCTTCTCCCCAGGGAGAAGGGGAGATAGGGGTTTAGCAAGATTTACCTGGGTAAAATGCATCTCCGTTCTCAAAATCCCCTCCTCGGGGAGAGGGATTTAGGGTGAGGCCCCGGGCATGTTAGCCCCATGACTGATCTAGACCTTTCTCTTTTATCAGGCCGTAACCGTCGGATTCCTGAAATATTGCTACAGCGTGCACGTGAGCTGCGGCTGCGGCAGACTACGGCAGAATGTATTTTATGGGAATGTTTGCGATCGCGTCGATTACACGGTTTTAAATTTCGACGTCAGCACAATATCGGTCGCTTTATTGCTGACTTCTATTGCCATGAGGCAAAGCTGGTGATCGAGTTGGATGGCCTAGTTCATAAACGACAGCCAGAAAAGGATGCAGAACGCGATGCATGGATGCAGGCTTGCGGGTTGAAGGTGTTACGGTTCGAGAATAGACGGGTATTTGATGATATCGAGGGGGTATTGGAGGAGATTGGGCGATGTTTGCCGGGGTGAATTTGTGGCCTAGGGATTGGCCCTCATCCCCCAGCCCCTTTTCCCCGAGGGAGAAGGGGGTTAGCAAGATTTACCGGGGTCAAACCTATCTCCGTTCTCAAAGTCCCTCTCCCCGGGGAGAGGGATTTAGGGTGAGGGCTCAATCCTCCGTTCCAAACATCCACTTCCATCACTTCGGCTTACACCTCACCTCGATTTCAAAACTGCCCTCTGCCGAGCCCTGCGCCAAAACCGGTAACCCCGTCGACCCGGCAATCTTAATGCCAAATTTCAGCGTAATTTCCTCCACCTCAGCGCCAGCCACCCCTTTGAATGCACCAAGGGCATAATTGGCATAGCTCTTCAGCGTGCCATGGATGTCTGCGAGCTTCGCCTGAACCTCAGTGCTAACGCCCATGGCTTCGTATTCGTCATCATCGCTGGTCTGTGACGGCGTATCTATAGCGTCATCGGCTTCAAAATACATGGTGTAGGCAGTGCCAGATTCATCTTCCAAGACGAGGCGATTCACATCAGTCATCGGTTTTTAGGGTGTGCTGAAAACATCGGTTATGTTAAGGGTGCCGGCGTCCTAAACTCCGTGTTTTCCTGGAAAGTCTTAAGCCCATGGCCCGTTACGCCCTCGTTGTTGGAATTTCTGATTACAAAAGCAACTACCTCAAAAATTTAAGTAAACCGATTGGTGATGCAGAAGCTATAGCACAACTTCTTAGAGACCATGGGCAATGTGAACGGGTTACAGTGCTTTCAGGGCATGTAACCGCTGAAGAGCTAGAAGACGCACTAACTCAGCTGATTCAGCAAGATGCAGCTAGAAATGAGGCATTTATCTATTTCACTGGCCATGGTCTGGCCGTTAAAGGTGGGCTAGGGGGTACAAAAGGCTATCTGGCCACGTCTGACTGCACGGTCACTATTGAGAAGAACCAACCGAAACGACAGACAAAAGCAATTTCGTTTTCTGACCTGAATGATCTGATTTGCGATTCGGATCTAAGCAGTCTGGTGATGTTTATCGATGCTTGCCACAGTGGTGAGTTGATTGAGTCAGAGCTGGTTGAGCATAGTTTTGCCGGTTTAAATTCTGAGCAAGATTATTATCTGATTACATCCTGTCGTGGCCATGAAAGCGCCTGGGCAAAGAGGCGGGAAGACCATAGCGTTTTTACAGGTGCGGTATTGGATGTGTTGGTGCCTGAAAAGGTGAATAATAAGGGGTATATTTCTGGGGATACGGTATTTGCCCATCTGGATGATGTGCTAAAAAATAGCCGCCAGGAGCCGAGACGTTTTGGTAAGGGTAGGGCCTTGCCGATTGTGTGGTTTCAGGGTAGACAACAGAATGGTGAGGAGATTTATGGATCTGTTGCTGACACCGAGAAAAAATCTCGTCGTAACTGGGGTATCCCGTTACAGATGCCGCCGTTACCGGAGCATTTTGTAGAGCGACCAGAGCACCAGGACAAGGTAAAAGAACAACTGCTATGTGACGACAAGAAAACATTTGGCACATTGGTTGTTAGTGCCATCTATGGTCTCGGTGGCATTGGTAAGTCGGTGCTGGCATCGAAGCTGGCCCATGATGATGAGGTGCAGGCTCGCTTTGCGGATGGGATTTTGTGGTCCACGTTAGGCCAGAACCCGGATATTTTGCCGTTGTTGAGTGGGTGGATACAGGCTCTGGGGGACCATGACTATAAGCCCACGGCGGTAGAAGCCGCGTCGAACCATTTACGGACGTTGTTGTATGACAAAAAAGCGCTGCTGGTGGTGGATGATGTTTGGAATCCGGCGCATTTGGAGCCGTTTCGGGTAGGTGGCAATGGTTGTTGTGTGCTGGTGACGACACGGCAGGCGAAGATTCCGGAGGCGCATAAGTACAGTCTGAATGTGATGACTCCGGAGCAGGCTCTGGAGCTAATGACGCAAAAGCTCAAAGAGGAGCTGAGCGCAGAGGATCGGCAGCAGGCGTTGGATTTTGCGGCGCGGGTGGGATATTTGCCATTGGCGCTGGAGCTGGCAGCGTCGCAGATTGAGGAAGGTGTGACCTGGACTGAACTGTTTGAAGACTTTCAGGATGAGGTGGTGCGTCTGGAGGCGTTGGATCTTTATGGTCGAGAGGATATCCCCGAT
Organism: Leptothoe sp. LEGE 181152; assembly: GCF_032906605.1. Classification (NCBI taxonomy): domain Bacteria; kingdom Bacillati; phylum Cyanobacteriota; class Cyanophyceae; order Nodosilineales; family Cymatolegaceae; genus Leptothoe; species Leptothoe sp. LEGE 181152. The sequence continues at coordinate 62,485 of NZ_JASATU010000036.1, read as the reverse complement.
GATGCGAAGCGGCGGAAGTATAGTCTGACAGCTTGTTTTAACTTGAGTTTGAAGCAGCTGTCGGCGGAGCAGTTGCGGCAGTTTGCGTGGCTGGGAATTGTGCCGGAGGATGTGAGTCTGACCCAGGAGATGGCGGTGATGCTTTGGCAGGTGTCGAAGCGGCAGGCGGGGTCGATATTGCGGACGTTTAGCTCAAAGGCATTGTTGTTGCTGGGGGCGAAGCAGGCAGGACCTGAGGCGCGGCGCACATTTCGGATGCATGATTTGATGCATGATTTGGCGCAGCGGTTGTTGGTGAGTGCACCACAGCCTCTGCAGGAAGGGGACCTGCCAGGGTTGGGGATGACGAAAGCGGAAGCCCATAGTGAGTTTTTGGGGCGGTACCGGGCGAAGACGGAGCGGGGGCAGTGGCATACGCTGACGGATGATGGGTATATTTTTGACCGGCTTACCTGGCATATGGAGCAGGCGAAGCAGGTACAGGAGATTCATGGGTTGTTGCAGGCGAGTAATGCGGATGGGCGGAATGGTTGGTATGAGGCCTGTGATGGGATTGGGAAGCCTGCAGGGTTTGTAAATGATGTTGCACGGGCGTGGGAGCTGGCGAAGAAGAATTATAAGAATGAACCAGGGGAAACACTGGTGCTGTTGTTTCGCTATGCGTTGATGCGGACTTCGATAAATAGTATGGCGAGTAATGTGCCTGCGGAGTTGGTGGGGGCGCTAGTGGAGAAAGAAGTTTGGTCTCCGGCTCAGGGACTGGCCTATGCGCAGCAGGCGCAGAACCCCTGGCAGCGGGCGGTTTGTATTTCAAAAATTGTGCCTCATATGCCAGAGTCTTTGCTGCCAGAGGTGCAGAAGACCGTGGGACAAATTAAGGAGGCAGCTTACCGGTCCTATGTTTTGGGGAAACTGGCAGAGAAATTTCCACAGCTGTGGTCAGATGTTTTGGTAGCTATTGGTCAAATACAGGATCGTTATGGAGATCACCGTGATAGCACTCAAGGATTTTCCTATCGAGCCTATGCATTGCAGAAGATTCTTGACAAGCTACCAGCAGATTATCTTTCAGAAGCTTTGGTGATTGCCCGTCAAATTGAAAATACAGATGATCAGGCTCTTGCTCTGGTTACATTGTCAAAGCAACTGTCAAAGCTATTACCGGAAGCGGTAGCTGCAACTCGGGAGATTGCCTCTTCATATTATCGTGCGAATGCGTTGCGTGAGCTGTCGAAGCAGCAGCCAAAGCTATTACCGGAGGTGATAGCTGTAACTCGGGAGATTGCTGACGAATCTGAACGAGTGTCTGCACTGCGTGAACTGTCGAAGCAATTGCCACCGGAGCTATTACCGGAAGTGATAGCTGTAACTCGGGAGATTGCTGATGAATCTGAACGAGCGTCTATACTGTGTGAGCTATCGAAACAGTTGCCACCAGAGCTATTACCAGAAGTGTTAGCTGTAACGCGAGAAATTGCCAATGAATCTCCTCGAGCATCTGCTCTGAGTAAGTTATCGAAGCAATTGCCAGAGCTATTACCAGAGGCGATAGCTGTAACGCGAGAGATTACTATTGAATCTTCTCGAATTTCTATGCTACGTGAGCTGTCGAAACAGTTGCCGCCGGAGCTATTGTCGGAAGCGTTAGCTGTAACGCGAGAGATCGCCGATGAATATTCTCGAGCATCTGTGTTGCATAAGCTGTCGAAGCAGTTGCCGGAGCTATTGCCGGAAGCGTTAGCTGTAACGCGAGAGATCGCCGATGAATATTCTCGAGTATCTGTGTTACATAAGCTGTCGAATCAGTTTCCAGAGCTATTGCCGGAAGCGTTAGCTGTGACGCGAGAGATCACCTTTGATTTTTTTCGTGCGCATGTTCTGCGTGAGCTATCGAAGCACTTGCCGCCGGAGCTATTGCCGGAAGCGTTAGCTATAACGCGAGAGATTGTTAATGGATCTTCTCGAGCATCTATACTTAGTGAGTTGTCGAAGCATTTCCCAGAGCTATTGTCGGAAGCGCTAGCTGTAACGCGAGAAATTACCAGTGAATCTGAACGAGCGTCTGCGTTAAGTGAGCTATCGAAGCAGTTGCCGGAGCTATTGCCGGAAGCGTTAGCTGTAACGCGAGAAATTACCAGTGAATCTGAACGAGCGTCTGCGTTAAGTGAGCTATCGAAGCAGTTGCCGGAGCTATTGCCGGAAGCGCTAGCTGTAACGCGAGAGATTGCCGATGAATCTGAACGAGTGTATGGGATCCAAGGGATGTCTAAGCAGTTGACGCCAGAATTATTGCCAGAAGCTTTGTCAATAGCTATAGAGCTCAAAGATGAATCTTCGCGAGCAGTGGCGTTGAGTAATTTGGCTAAATATTTGCCAGAAGCATTATTAGCTAAAGCTTTGGAAATGATGTGGCAAATTCAAGACCCCTATTTTCGATCCCGGGCTCTTCGAGGCTTATTACCCTACCTGATGAAGCTAACCATTACCTTTGCTGACTGGACTGTCATGCTGGAGGTATTAGCCTATCAAAACCGCAAAAATTTGCTTGAAGAACTACCCGACATTTGCCCCATCATTTTAGAGCTAGGCGATGAGCAAGCCTTTTCAGATATCTTGCAAGCTGTCCGAGATGTCTGCGCTCAATGGCCGTGACGCTTTGTGAGTTTTGAGTGTTGAATGTTGAGTTTTGAGTTGGGGGGCGGCTATGCCCTCCTAGCCCAGGATTTCTGTCAACAACTTAACCAAAAACAGCTTATCCTGTTCCGACAAAGCCCCTAGCTGCTTCAAAATTAGTTCCTTTTCCACCGTCATAACAATTGGCTTAATCACCGATGGCTTCAAAAGACCAGCCGATTTCCAATCCTGAATCACAACATTATCAGCATATGCCGTTGCACTTGTTTGACCGGTAATCCCCATCAAGACAATATCGATGTGCCGCTGATTATACCCATCTGAATGACAATGACCGCTGGACGTTTCTTACTCGTTACCTGGTTCGTAAACGGAAATGGCACCAAAACAACATCCCCAAACTTATAGGTCATTGTAGATGTCATCCTCCGGGTTATCCCACACCTTGGCAAAGGAAGACTCTGATAACTTCATAGCAGAGTAGGTCAGCGTGGCATCTTCTTGGGCAACATGAACCTCAGATTGAAGGTTTGCCTGTGGCACTTCGTCGGCCAATCCCAATAATTCCTCCACCGTTGGAACACTGTCTGCAGTTTTTAACCAGTTAATAAGCGCCTCCCACACTGCGGGCGTCACCTGTACAGCGACTTTTTGCCCTGTGGTATCCACAACAAATTGCGCAGATTGCAAAGCTTCTAACACCGTGGTCATGGGACTTCTCCATAGGCTAAGCCTATTCTAATGCCGTCCGCTAAGTAATTGACATTTGCATAGTTGAGCCGGGTAGGGTGCGATGCATCGCACCACTTCCAACCCACTTCGCCTCCTAACCGATTCCCCCTTCACCCCATATCCAATGAGAACTAGCCATTTTAAATGGGCTACTACAGTCAGTGTAGTAGCCCACATCTGTATCAATTACAGGTAAACATTAGGCAAGGTTAGAATGCGCCTAGATCAGCTTTTACAACAGTGACGTCGTTGGCCAGGTTAAAATTACCGTCATGCTTAACGTTAATCACACCCAGCACATCCAGATCATGGGCACCGCCCCCGCGTACACCGTCCCCGCCTTGATCAGTATAAACACCAAGCACAATGCGTTCATCTAGCTCCTTGATCACCTTGTAAGTGACAGTATGGCCAGTAATGATAATTTGGTCCCCTTCGCCGCCGGTACCGCTAAAGTCAGTGATTGTATCACGACCAATACTCTCAACCCAGTGGTCATGGTAGTTGTCATTTTCCCCAGCAACAGCTCCCATGCCCCAGTTGACCAGGCCGTCGTCTTGCAGATGCTGCGTATAGATAGCAGCAGGTGCGTTCATGAGGATGTCAAATTTAAAGGTGTCTGCACCAGCACCACCAGTTAGCCTATCATTCGCTGCCAGACCATCGGGATTGTAGAATTTTTTCGCAAAGACAAGTTTATCAACATCATTGCCATCATCCTGATTAGCAACAATTCTCGTGTTCTCAGCCGGAGCATTCGCATCACTGATACTTACCAAAATATCATCTCCAGCTCCGCCAATTAGACGATCACTACCTAATTGATCTTGTAGAAAGTCATTGCCATCACCACCTATTAGGCGATCATTGCCATGGAGAGCATTGGTAGTATCTAACAAATAGCCATCGGCATCATAGTCTTGGGCGGTGAGTCTTTCATCACCAATGATAATGTCATCACCAGCTTGACCTGCCAGGCGATCATTACCAAAACCACCCAAAAGAGAGTCATTGCCTTTTCCACCCCGCAAATTATCATTGCCGATGCCACCCAGGAGAATGTCATTATCACGACCGCCAAATAGGATGTCGTTGCCTTTGCCTCCTAAAAGAATGTCATCTCCAGCTCTCCCGCGAAGGGTGTCATTGCCCGCTTGGCCAGTCAGTTTGTTTGGTTCTTTATTGCCAAAAAGTGTATTGTCTCCACCATCACCAATAATTTCTTCAATCTTGGCTAATAGAGCCAGTTCAATGTCGGCAATAAGTGATGCGTTCCCTTGTGTACTCATGTATCTCTCGACTGATAGCGGTTTTATTGGCTTTAGAGCCTGTGCCGATTCTATAAGTTACCGATAGAGAGGAAATCGGTAATAGCTCCTTATCTAATATCAGGAGAGGATAAAGCTAACGAAACGAGATTTGCAAGAACAATTACTTAGTCTGGCAAAAAATCAATAACTTTACTAATTTATTACGTTAAACACAACCGTAGAAATCACGATTAAATAGTTTACTTATGCTAAAAAATCACCCTCGTTCTAGATCAATAAGGCCGTTGATGTAGGAATATCTACAGTACGGACTCTAGGAACTGGAGAGGATGAAAAATCTACTAGTGTTTAAAGGCTTTCTAAAGATACTGGTTGGCCTGAATAAAATATGTTTTGTTAATCGCCATAATAGTCTTGTGCCAGGTAGGGTACGATGCATCGCAACACTTCCAACCAACTCCAACCCCTAACCAATTCCCTCTTCACCCTATATCCAACCTCCCTGCCCAAATCCCATCCGCCCATTCCTATTCCCCTTGGGAAGGCTACGCCAACGACTCCGCTCAGGACAGGCCATCCATTCCTTTGACTCCGCTCAGGACACCACCTATCTACCCTTGAGCATCCTGGCTGACACGATAACTGTCTAACCAGGATTTGCTTAGGGATCTCAGCTGATTTCTCTCAGCAGCATCAATACCCTCGGGGTCAAAACGATAGCGATAATGCAATTGGATAATGGGTTTGAGTGCTTCCACCTGAGCGATAGATAGTTTTTCGGTAAGTCGTTCTAGCCAATGCTGTAGGTTCTCCGCAGGTCTGCGCCTCAGTTTTAATTGCTTGAAAATCTGTTCAATTTGGTAAAACTCTGAATCAATACCGAGGAGAGCCGGTTGCGATCTCACCTCAAAACTCTCACTTGTAGTCGGCATTTTCTGTCGCCGTCGTCTCCACCACCAGATCAAGAGGCCAACAACAATGACAACAACTAAGAAAATTAGCAGAAGCAGCACTCTAGAATTAGGATCTTGCGGTAGTTGCTCCTGGATCGGCGCGAATAGTTTTTCCCCTAACCTCCGTAACATCAATTCCAGAGGACTGTCTTGTTTAGGGCCTTGAGAAAACTCATTACCTTGTCCATAGCCGCCTTGTCCATTACCTTGTCCACGACGACCATCATTGAGCCAGCTATAATCCAACTGAAGCTGGCTCAACTGTCTATGGGCAAAAATGCCCAACACCCCAGCCAAACATATTAAACCAAGCCAAGCCATCACTTTAGATTTTGCAGGCCGCAGGTAAAAGAACAGTATGGCAACCACCAGCCAAGCTAAACTATAAAAGAGAACTCTATTGGCGTTTGCGGCACTGGCTGATAACAAACATAGGCCAAAGTAAACATAACCAAAGTCAAAGGAGGGCCGTTTCCACTGAATTCCTCGCTTGGCAAAGTAGGGATTCATCAAGAAATCCTGAATCTGCTGAGAAAGGTTGACCGTATAGATTTGAGCCAACATCAGTGGAAACATTGCCAACGGCAGAAATAGCAGCATGCCCTGGAAAGCACCCGTGAGTTGGAGTGCCACAATGCTCGCGGAAATGCAGATGAACACAATCCATACGGTTGCCTTTTTAGAGAGCCTCCAGCGCTTGGAGAACACCTGTCTCCCTTCGATGCACAAAATCATCGACACTACCAGACCCCACAGCCCCGTTTGAAATCCCCACAGGCACAATGCCAGACTGCACAGGCTGGCTATATGGAATTGCATATCGTTTGAAGCCCCGGCTGAATGTGACCTAACGGTAACGGATAAACTCGCATTAAATGACTTTGATAATCTTCTAACATCGGCGATAGTGTGTGTCGATCACGGGTCAGGATCAAAACCCATGTGGGGATATTAGCGGACTGTAATTGCTTAACCAATGTCTGGCGCGCCTCATCCCAGGTGAGTAAAATGCAGATGCAGCTACTGAATAGTGGCAAACGATTTTGCATGATTGGCAACAATGAGTCAAAGGGCTGATCCTGACAGGGGACTACCGACGCTAACAACTCAAGGATACGTTCTGTTTGGCCTAACCCTCGACCCAGGGTAACGTATCCGCCGCCTAATCCTGAAAAGATTAGCTCCAGTAAGGACTCCTGGTTTTGCATTTCACAGGCCAACGACGCGGCCACTGAGATCGCCTCTTCTAAAATTTCGCTAAATGACTCCGGTTGAAATGTGTCTAACACCAGAGCGTGATGTACAAAGTACTCAGCTTGTTCTTCTCGAACCACAGGTTTACCCAATTTGGCCCAGCTTTTCCAGTGAACCTTGCGCGGTGAGTCGCCGGGGCGATAATCTCGCAAGGACCAAAATTCTTCTGATTCTCCCACCGATAGGGCAAGCGATAATCCTCCCGGTTGATACCCTTGACGTTCTGGTAGTTGAAACGAGGGCACCGGGTAGCGCTTTGGCAAGATTAATACCGATTGGGGCAGGGGTAGTCTGACGCAGGCATTAAATAGGCCGAGCGGATCAGGGCAGGCCAGGGTCATGGTCTCAAACTGTAGTAACCCTCGTCGTAGGGGTGTAATCTCACCTTTGATTTCAGTCATGCCCTGGGCTGCCAATACAGGAATCCCGACGGCAGGTGCGATCGCACGCTGAGCCTGATCGATTAGTTTGCTCCATGATTGAGCATCCTTGCGGCCTGGACGGCTAATGTCAAGATAGTCTTCAAAGCTAGGAAATGCGTGGGCAAACGCTTCAATCAGTCGCAGTTTCCTAAAATCCCTGCCAGTAGAATTCTGTACCGTTACTCGGTAGGGTAACGGCAAGCCTACCGTCCCAAAGCGCGGTAGCCGTCGCTTGACCTGGAACCGAGGCCGTGAAAAGGCTGTAGCCACCATAGACACAGTCAATAATAAGCAGGCCAGGGCAAACACCTGGTAAGACAAACTTTGCTGGGTATCCAGACCTGCCAGCCCAGCCATGATGGCAAACACTAAAACACCCACACCCAGCGGCGTAAATCGCCTTTTAAACCATTGCCGCAGGCCGTAGCCCAAGCATCGAAATAGACGATAAAAGAAAAGATTCATGGCTCAGGCAGGCACAGGCGTCGCATTTAAGATATCTTGAATCACCGCATCAGCTGTTTGGCCCGAAAACCGGGCCTGGGGTTCGAGGACCAACCGATGGGCCAGGACTGACAGCGCCATCTCTTGCACCTGCTCTGGCAAAACAAATTCGTAACCATCAAAGAGAGCGAGTGCCTGGGCCAGTTTCATCAAGGCGATGGCTCCCCTGGGGCTAGCACCTAGCTGTACCCCTTCTGCCTGGCGAGTAGCCCCGACGATATCAATGATGTAACGCTTGAGTTCATCGCTGACTCGTATCTGCTGCACCTGTTGCTTGAGGATAAAAATATCATCTCGTGAGAGACAGGGTTTAACCTGGTCAATGGGATGTTGCTGGAGCTGACTTGATAAAATCTCCATTTCTTCTTCTGGAGAGATATAGCCCAAACTAAACTGCAGGGCAAACCGATCCATTTGGGCTTCTGGTAAGGGATAGGTGCCCTGGGCTCCCACCGGATTTTGGGTAGCAATTACAAAAAAAGGTGGGCTTAGCTTTCTCAAGGTGCCATCAATGCTGACCTGGGATTCTGCCATGGCTTCCAGCAGCGCAGATTGGGTGCGGGGAGAGGCGCGATTCACCTCATCTGCTAGAACGATATTGGCAAAAATAGGACCTTCGTGAAACTGAAAGGACTGTTCGATGGGGTTTAAGATTGAGATGCCCAAAATATCAGAGGGGAGCAAATCAGGCGTAAATTGAATCCGCTTGAAGGAAACATCGACGGAAAAAGCCAGCGCTTTGGCCAGGGTGGTTTTACCCGTGCCAGGGTAGTCTTCTAGCAGCACATGCCCGCCACTGACAAAGGCGGCCAGCAGCTTACGCACAGCCGCAGTCTGCCCTTTGACCACCTGCTGAATATTCTCGGACAAACGGGTATAAATTGCTTGCCCAGAAGCGTGGCTAGAAATAGTATCTGAATCTGATTCTACAGTCGACGATTCCATAAATGGGTCCTTAGTGTCCATGATTCAAGATAACCGCAACGTTGGGACTGGGTCACTAAGGAGACGTGCAGCAATAAGTTCCTGGTTTTGGGTGTAGATGAGTAGAGGGGTGGATGCGTGATTGCCCTTAGCTCTCATACCCATACCAAGCCCTATTGCTTAGTCTCTGACTGAGTAACTCAACGGAGCCTCTGGCTCCTTAGTCATGGGCAACCTGGCTCCATCCAGGGCAGTTTTCTAGATTGATACATGATGTAGTACCCTCGGAAGTAATTATATGCTAGTCATCGGTTGTGGGCGATGGAGTACCCCTTAGGGGCATATGCAAGGCCATTTAACCCTTCGCTATGCCACTTTTTAAGCTGGTTATGAAAATGGTTTCTATGGTGATTCTTGTAAGTCGTCAGCTACCGTGTTTTGTAACTCCTCTGCCTTTTCGTCAGCTGTCTGTTGTACTGCTTCTGATAGTGCAGGATTCTCGTTGATTTCTCTTAAAGCTCTAACCGCGTGGTCCCTTACAACGCCATCGTCAACATTGCCAATCTTAAAGATACTGTCGATAAATTCCTGTGCCTTTTCGTCTGAAGTGGCATTCAAAACTAACGCTCTCGTACTATCAATCAAAGAAGTCTGACTGTCAGTTGGGTTAGTTGCTTGTATTCGACTAAGTGGGGCTAGATCATCTGGCAATGATGGTTCTGTTGTTTCAGGAGCAATATCCAATGTTTCAATATCATTAATAATGCGATCATGGGCAACCTCCTCTAGGTTTTCTGCCTGTTGAGTGGTTTCTCTTACTTTCTCTTCAAGTACGGTTTTCTCTTCATCTGCCCTGATCAGCTTGGCCTGTGACATGGCATTTTCTTGAAATACCGTAATCACAGAAGGGAAAAAGAGGGCAAACATTAGCGATGTCGCTGCTAGCTTTGACTTGTTGTTCGCCTTTTCCGGTGGACCATCCAAGCTAAGAATGGTGCCGATAAAGCCCACTACTGCCCCTAACAAAATGCTGGAAGTTACTAAGATTAAAAACTCTAAACCAGCCCCCAACTGAATAGATGGAACAAAGTCATGGACGACGCTTTCTTCTGTTGCCGTTTGTTGCTCCTGAGTGTTAGATACGCTGTCATCTTCCGCTTCTAAACTTGGCTCAATTTGTTCTGAATTCTCTTCACTGTCCTGTTCTTTTGCAACTGTTTCGGCCTGTGCTGAAATCTCTGTGCCATCTTGTGTGTCCATTGCCTGGGCATTGGCTGTAGCCATGAACGACCCCCCCTCCTGGATCAGCCGCAATGCAACGCTACCTAGACCACCAAACATCGCTGGTACCACCACATATCTGACTGTAACGTTATTACTCAACGTGCTATTCAGCTTATGGGTAGCACTATTCACTACGTGGGAGGCAGTATTGGATAACTCAAAAATCTCTGGAGGGGCAGCCAGATTTGTCTCAGGTATAAGCGTGTTTGGTGGTTCAGTCTTGCCGGTTTGTGGGTCTAAGGGGGGGAGGGCAAGAAATGCGGTATACATGGTGACTTTGTCCGAGGGGCGATGGGCATCTGGTAAGTTATTCAGTTTACCTCAGCCATTTTGCGGAGTGTTTTTGCTGTGGAAGTGCGAAATGGCAATATCTGCGACTTTTCTACAAAGGTGATTGTTGTTTGTGTAAAAGCGGCGCGGTTATTTTGTCGTAGTCGATATCCTTCAATATGTGAACAATACTGTGGGTTGGTCCATGGTGAAATGGGCTGCTCAGGGCTTTCCTCCCCAAAACCCTCCTATTCATATAGCCCGATTCAAAATGGATAATCCTGTAGGGGCTGTGCCTTGTGCCAACCTTGAGACGCGATAGCTATCAGTCAGGCTCTTGTTAAGGGGTATGTTTTTGTCAGATTTATGGTTCATCTTCGTAAAACCGATAAAATAGGTATTCGTCTTTGAAGGGATGTTCATCGGTGACGTGGTGAAATATGCCTTGTTCTACTAAGGCCTGGCCGATCCTGACGGCGGCTTCTCGGGTGGCGTTTTGTGTTTTGGCTAGCCACGTTACGGCTTCACTGCCAATAAAACAATTGGGATACACCGTCAATCGGAACCGACGATTCTGAATATTTAACCCATCCTCCGAGCGCATCTGTTTTACTAAACGCTCCAATAATGCATCTTGTAAACGCTGCTGATTTTGTAACAGGCTGGAAAAATCTCTAACATCCGCCAATAAATCGGAGGTTTTTAATCCCTGGGGCTGTTTTTCTTCCTTTCCTAAGGCGGCTGGAGTTCCTGCTTGAGATCTCTGTTGTGCCCAGATAGTTGTATCCCACTGGGGAGAACGGATGTTTAAATCTCGTTGGGGAAAGGGGATCTCGATGTTGTGGCGACGAAAATTGGCTTCGAGCATGTAATAAAGGTCACTCTTGATATCGAATTGTAGGCGTGGGTCCCGAATCCATACCAGTACATCAAAATTGAGGGCGCTGTCACCAAAGCCTAAAAATCGTAGACGGGGCTGGGGATATTGCAACACGCTCGGATGCGCTCTTGCTACCTCCATCACTGTCGTATGTACCTGTCGAATATCTGAGTTGTAAGCCACTCCCATGGGCAAATGAAGTTGCGATACTGGATGCCCATGGCTCCAGTTGATTACCTTGTTTTCCAGTAGCTGTGCATTCGGCACAATGATCGACACGCGATCTAATGTGCGAATTTCCGTACTGCGCACGCCAATACTTTCAACGGTTCCGGCCAGGTCGCCCAGGTTAATAAAGTCTCCCACCTGAATCGATCGCTCAAAGAGCATCATCCAGCCGCTGACCACATTATTGGCAATATTCTGTAGACCAAAACCCAGGCCAACACCGAGCACACTGGCAAGAATGGCTAAGGCGCTGAGGTCAATGCCTAATACCTGCAGAATCAAAAAAAGGCCAATGCCTGTGAGGATGGCCTGCATGAGTGTGGCGATCGCATCTTGTACACCCCGATCCGGTATCGCCGCCTGCAAAAATCTAGACTTGACTGCCGATGTGACAACCCGCACCCCAATCCACAGCGCCAGGGTGAGCAAGACCACATTAAATAAACTGACCAGGGAATACCCTTGGCCGTCAATGTCAAATAAGGGGTCGGTAAATGTCCGTTCTAAAAATTGAAAGATGCGATAGCGGATAGACCGGGCTACAGGAAATAACTCACATACATAGATGCCAGCGGCTAGCCATACCAAAAATCGGGCACCCAGCAATGATGGCAAAATCCACATGGGTAGTCTGCCCTTGCGGGTCTGCCGTCGCCAGAGCCAGCGGCGGATGTTGTAGAGGAGCACCCAAGAGAGGAGTGCGATCGCAACCACTCCCACACTTACCCAGGCCATTTTTCGCTGATAATCAGGCTGCCGTTCTTTCTGGGCTCGATCCAAAGCTACTTGCAAAATCTCAGCCCACAGCTCAGCCCGCTCTTCGGGTAGCACTCCAGCCATCAGATCGCCACTGGTCACCGTGAGCAAATGACGACCGTTAGCCCTGAGCGTTACTAGACCATCGCGTTCTCGTGTCCGCACTCGAATCGGTGCTGGTGTTGGCTGCTGATCAGCATTGTCAATCACCTGCCATAGGGCCTGGTTCGCAAAAACGGCTCGTTCCTCGGCACTGATATCTTCAATGCTGCGCAGCTGGAACAACACCCGACCATCAATAACAACATCAGCTTTTTGCGCCATTGGTTGCGCCCCTGTTTGCGCCATGATCGGCAACGCTAGGATGTTCGCCAGCAGCACAAGGGTGACGATAGCAATGCGGAAAAAATATTTAACCCAGAGGGTACGGTGTGTCCACCTACCCCATTGCCCATTGCCCATTGCCCATTGCCCTGTTCGCTTCACCCTCCCTCCCCATCGCCAATGACCCATTGGGCTTTATCAATCCTTGTTGTGAACTTACTCATCCAACATCAAGAAACCTAAACCATTCAGCGATGTCGTAAAAAATAACCTTTTTCTCAGGATCGCAACCTTGTTCAAACCCGCTTAAACAGAAGCCCTCGTTTTACTTGCGTTGTACCAATTTGAGTGATTGATTGCTCAAGGAAAAATCAACGTCCTGTAAGAAAGGTCCGTCAGAAGTTGGATAATAGTCCAGCTCTCATGTGTAAGAATGTAGGCGGTTTTGCCAACTCTAGCGTGTGGGGCAGGCACCAAAAAAACTTATGGAACCCTTGGAATCTCTTTATTCATATGCATGGCTCATCCCAGTACTGCCACTCCTCGGTGCAGCTATTGTCGGTGTGGGTCTAATCAGCTACAGCGACGCTACAAGCAAGCTGCGTACCCCTAGTTCAATCTTTATCGTCAGCCTGGTTGGGGTGGCGATGGTGATGTCATTCGGCATCCTCTGGAGTCAATGGAATGGTCACGAGCCCTACTCATTTATGTTTGAGTGGGCTTCGGCGGGCAGCTTTAAGCTGCAGATGGGGTACACCATCGATCATCTGGCTGCACTGATGCTGGTGATTGTGACCACCGTGGCCTTTCTGGTGATGGTATACACCGACGGCTACATGGCTCACGATCCTGGCTATGTCAGGTTTTATGCATACTTGAGCCTGTTTAGCTTCTCCATGTTAGGGCTGGTGATGAGTCCTAACCTGCTACAGGTTTATGTATTTTGGGAACTGGTGGGCATGTGTTCCTACTTGCTCATCGGTTTTTGGTATAACCGCAAACCAGCTGCTGACGCTTGTCAGAAAGCCTTTGTCACCAACCGCGTAGGTGACTTTGGGCTGTTGCTGGGTATGCTCGGCATTTTCTGGGCCACGGGTAGCTTTGACTTTGACATTATGGGTGAGCGTTTGACCCATATGGTGGAAGTTGGCAGTTTACCGGGTGTAATCGCTGCTTTATTTGCGATTCTGGTCTTTATGGGACCCATGGCCAAGTCGGCTCAGTTCCCCTTACATGTGTGGTTGCCGGATGCGATGGAAGGCCCCACACCCATTTCTGCCCTAATTCATGCTGCCACCATGGTGGCAGCTGGGGTGTTCTTGATTGGCCGCATGTATCCGGTGTTTGAGGAAATCCCTGTAGCAATGACAACCATTGCCTACGTGGGGGCTTTCACCGCCATGATGGGGGCCACAATCGCCATTACGCAAAACGATATTAAGAAAGGTTTGGCCTATTCCACCATGTCCCAGCTGGGCTACATGGTCATGGCCATGGGTGTGGGTGCTTACAGCGCTGGTCTATTCCACCTGATGACCCACGCTTACTTTAAGGCCATGCTCTTCCTGGGGTCTGGCTCTGTGATCCACGGTATGGAAGGTGTGGTTGGCCACAACCCCACCTATGCCCAAGACATGCGTCTGATGGGTGGTCTGCGTAAATATATGCCAGCTACAGCCACTACCTTCCTAATTGGTACCCTGGCGATTTCCGGTATTCCTCCCTTTGCTGGTTTCTGGTCTAAGGATGAAATTCTGGGTTCCACTTTCCAGGTCAGTCCTTTCCTATGGGCCATTGGTTGGTTAACCGCCGGTATCACTGCGTTTTATATGTTCCGTATGTACTTCTCCACGTTTGAAGGGGAATTTCGCGGGACTAACGGTGACATCAAAGAGCAACTGCGCATTGAGAATCTCCAGAGTATGGGCGCTTCCCTCGGCCCTGGTGCCATGAGTACTCAGGAAATGCCCATGGCTGCAGAGGACCACCATGACGATCACCACCATGCGTCTGAGCCCCATGAGTCACCGATTACGATGACTCTGCCTTTGATTCTCTTAGCAGTGCCTTCGATTCTGGTGGGTCTGGTGGGTACGCCCTTTGGCAATTACTTTGAGGCGTTTATTTCTGCCCCTGGTGAAGTGGTTACTGTTGCTGAGCTGGCGGAAGAAGTAGACCTGCATGAGTTTGCTGTGATGGCAGGTAGTTCTGTGGCGATCTCGGTCGTGGGTATTACCTTAGCGGTGTTGATGTATGTGACGAAGACGATAGATGCGGGTGCGATCGCAACCAAGATCAAACCCCTCTACAACTTTTCCCTCAACAAGTGGTATGTCGATGACATCTACGAAGTGGTCTTTGTCCAGGGCAGTCGCAAAATTGCTAAATTTGCCCTTACCATGGACGTCAAACTAGTGGACGGTATCGTTAACCTAACTGGCTTCGTCACGCTGATTACAGGTGAGGGGCTGAAATACCTGGAAACCGGTCGTGCCCAATTCTACGCTCTGATTGTGTTTGGAGCTGTGTTGGGATTAGTTCTATTGTCAGGTTTGACCTAGGTTGAATGCGGGAACCTCTATTTAATCCCATGAACATTCGTAGGGGCGTTGTATACAACGCCCCTACGAATTATTTGTGGTTGTGGTGTTGTGCCATTTGCCTGGTATTGGTTTTTGCCTGTACCAGTTTTGCCCAGTCTGGGGGTAAAGTTCCTGTGGCCAATGGTGCTGGCGGTGCGGTGGCCTCAGTCGATGAAGCTGCCAGTCGCATTGGCATTGAGGTGCTACGCCAGGGGGGGAATGCGGTGGATGCGGCTGTGGCAACCGCTGCTGCCCTGGGGGTAACTGAGCCCTTTTCCGCTGGTATCGGTGGCGGTGGCTTTATGGTGATTTACCTCCATGACCAGGACCGGGTGATTACCCTGGATGGTCGTGAGGAAGCTCCAGCGGCAGTAACCGCTGATTTGTTCCGCGATCCAGAAAGTCCCACAGGGGAAAATTTACCGTTTTTCCCAAATCGCATAAGTAGCGGTCTGGCCGTCGGTGTGCCAGGGACGCCACTCAATTGGCAAACGGCGCTGTCTCGCTATGGCACCCTATCCCTGGCAGATGCGTTGGCTCCAGCGATTGAGCTAGCGGAGTCTGGCTTTACCGTGGATGAAACATTTGTTCAGCAAGTAGTCCGTAACCAGGAACGATTTGAGGCATTTACCTCTACGCAGCAGTTATATTTGCCAAACGGCGAACCGCCAGTCGTTGGTTCACGGTTTCAGAACTCGGACATGGCCAAGGCCTATCGCTTGCTGGTAAACCAGGGCGTTAATAGCTTTTACCGAGGTGACATTGCCCAGGCGATTGTGGAGACCGTACAGTCACCACCGACCGTCAATGAGCCTCCATTTACTGTGTACCCTGGGGCAATGGATCTAGGCGATCTAGACCGCTACGAGGTGCGGGTAAGACCGCCCGTGGTTAGTGACTATCGCGGCTATCAGTTTTATGGCATGGGGTTACCTAGTAGCGGTGGGATCACGGTAGCTCAAACGCTTAAACTGCTGGAGTCTAGCGATCTGGGCAGCTTGGATCGCAGTCAGGCGCTGCATCGGGTGATCGAGGCGGAAAGGCTGGCATTTTGCGATCGCAACGCCTACCTTGGCGATCCTGAGTACGTAGATGTTCCCGTAGCCGGGTTGCTCAATGCCAATTACATTGCCAGTCGCCAGCTTCCGGACAGGGCTGCTGAACCCTGTACCACACCTGGTAATCCGCTACCCTATCAAACCGACCCTAGCCCCAGTCTCACCCAAGCACCTAAGGTAGCAGTTACCAATGGCCAAGAAGGGCTATCGACGACCCACTTAGTGACTGCCGATCGGTTTGGCAATGTTGTTTCTTATACCCTAACCATTGAATCTACCGGTGGGTCTGGGATTGTCGTCCCTGGCTATGGGTTTATCCTCAACAATGAACTCACAGATTTTGACACGACTGTGCCCCACCCCAATGCGCCAGAACCGGGTAAACGACCTCGCAGCAGTATGTCTCCCACCATTGCCTTTGCTCCGGATGGTCGAATTTTGGCCTTTGGGAGTCCCGGTGGTTCCACTATCATTACCACTGTCGTTGGCATCGCTACTAATTTAATTGATTTTGATTTATCCTTGCCTGAAGCCATTGGCGCTCCACGCTTCTCCCAACGCAATGGCAGTACCACCACCGTTGATCAAGTTGCAACTGCTAATGTGAACTTACTTGAACAGTTAGGCCATCAGTTTCGGACGGTGGAGGAAATTGGGGCGGCTACTGGTGTAGAGGTATCGCCTGATGGCACTGCGATGCAGGCTGTTGCGGAACCCAGGCGACGCGGAGGTGGTTCCGCCATGGTTGTGAATTAAACTTTGGAATGGGTTACCCTATGGAATGCCGAATACATAGGATGCCGAATACATAAGATGCCGGATACATAGCAGTCCTCAATCATTGGCGATGACAAGTGTATCGGCTGATAGTTGTCTATCCGATGTGGGCACCAAAGCCATGTAGACAGTTAGATAACTGCATCTTGTCGGGGCATCGTATCCATTTCGACACGTTATGGTGGTTTATTGGGGATACTAAAACGGCCTAGGGGCGTCAGGGGTATCAGATAGAAAGCAAAAATTAAACGTAACAGGGACGCGATCTGCTAACAGTGCTCCAAGAGTTTGACATATCAATTACAGCCGTCGGTGATAACCGCTACCTGGTGCGCACAGAGCAAGTTGCGCCAGGTGTCCCCTTGGCGCAAGAACAGTTTCACTGGCCCATTGATAGCTGGCTAGCAGAGGCATCTAACCTGATGCATGATCCGTTGCTAGGGATCCTCAAGGGCGAGTCGAGCCAGCGCTGGGCATTTCGTTCAAATGTACATTCTTCTTCAGACGGTGACGATGATTCGTCTGGCAGTCAGCCACCAACCCTCGTTAGTCTAGGTCAGGCTCTTTATAACAGCGTCTTTGATAAAGCCTTACGCGATAGCTGGTTGACAGCCCAAGGGATTGCCCAACATCGCCGTTCTCCCCTGCGGCTGCGCCTTGGTTTAAAGGGGGAAAAGCTGCAAAAGCTCCCTTGGGAAGTCTTACATGCAGGCGATCGGCCCCTGGGGACTGGTACCGATGTCACATTTTCTCGTTACCATCTAGGCCGACGCCAGGGATATGACCGTCCGGTGGCAACGGTGCCTGATTTTGATCAGCCTCTGCGCGTCCTGATGGTGATTGCTGCACCCAACGATCAGGATCGTTTAGAACTGGCCCGTGAAGCTAATCACCTGAAAAATGAGCTGCATCCCTTATCAATGCGTTCTGGAGATGACTATAACTTGCTGCCAAAACAGCAACTGGACGTGCAGCTGACAGTCTTAGAACAGCCTGACCGCAGTGAACTGACCCAGGCGTTAGAACATGGTCGATACCAGGTGTTGCACTATGCCGGCCATAGTAATTTAGGCAATGCTGGTGGCGATCTTTATCTTGTCAGCCGCCAGACAGGACTCACCGAACGCATCAGCGGTGAAGACCTAGCAGGGCTGCTTTCCAACAATGGTGTGAAACTAGCCGTTCTCAACTCCTGTCGGGGAGCCTATTCCCAGGGCCAAGGTTCTGAGTTGGGTTGGCATGAGCAAAACCTGGCCAATGCCCTGGTCAATCGTGGCATTCCTGGGGTGATTGCTATGGCCGAGCGCATTCCTGACGATGTGGCCATTACGTTTACCCGCTTGCTCTATCGCAACTTAAAGCAAGGCAATCCCATCGATTTATGTCTTAACCGTACTCGCCAGGGGCTGATCTCGGCCCACGATTCCAACTATAGCTATTGGGCACTGCCAATTTTATATATGCAGCCTGGGTTTGATGGCTATCTTGCCAGTAAACCTGGTAACCACAACAGTGCCCTTGATAAGTTGTTGAGTGAGTCTGAGACTGCTTTAGCGGCATTGGAAGAACACCCCCCTAAGGCGGTTGATGCTGCTATTGTGGTGCCAAAACGCTCAGCGACAGATCCTGATGCTCTAGAGAATATAGATTTAGACAGCGTCGTTGAAACGGTAGAACTTGAGGAAATCCTTGATTACAACGAAGAAGACGTTTCGACAATGACGGAACTGGTAGAGCAGCTGTCTCAAGCGTCAACGTCTGATGAAGTGCCACTAGCGGAGGTCGATGAATCACTGCTGCCCGAAACCCTAGAAACGCCAGGGTTAGATCTCCATGATCAACTACCCCAAAAGCCAGACTCGCCCCCCCTCGCTGAGTCAGATGATGGGGCTAGCATCTATGACCATGGCGACGATGGTACAACTTATGGGGCGAAACTTCCCGAAGACAATGTGCCTCAGTTGGCTGAGCGTAGTGTTAAAGATCAAGCTTCAGGACGGCGCAAACGTCAGCTTGCCATTGGTATTGGTGCTTTAGCCGCTACTATTGCCGTTGCTGGTGTGGGTATTAACGATCCCTTTAAGTGGTTTGAGCCGCCATCCTCTCAACCCACCACGACACCCCCTTCATCTGAGTTGCTGGCAATTAGTGGCATCGCCAGTGGTAACCCTGAAAGTGCGGTCATGGCCATTAATGAGATGGCAGCGGTGGGTGACCAAGATAAGGCTCTCAATCAACTGCTGGCTTTAGGCCAGATTGAAGATCCTGCCTTGTTGTTTTCCAAAGGACAACTACAGTGGGCGTTAATGAATCAAAACCCCTCTATTGATAATTCCATCGGGCCTGCAGAAGCAGCAAGGTCATGGAAAGATGCTTTGGACGCACAGCCTGACTGGCTAGATGCTCAGGTTGCCTTGGGGTTTGCTTACTATGAAAGTGGTTTTTGGGAAGATGCGATCGCAACCTGGAAAAATGCCCTAGGTTCAGGGCAAGACTATGACATTCCCATTGTCACCCTGGGGCAGATTCCTCAAGATGTCGATCTTCAAAATGCGCCTACTAAGCTGCATGCACAAATTGGTTTGGCCATGGCTTACTATCAACAGTCCAAGCAGGGATTAACAGATGATGATAGCTTGCCATTGTTAGCCACTGCTGCTAGCCATTGGCAAGATGTGATTGAGTCGGCTAGTGACGAAGATGTCACCAACCATCTATCATTCCACTGGCTATGGTCTCAAAAAGCGTTACAAGATTGGCAAGAAGCCCGACAAAAAATTGCCAGCTACATCAGTCAGGCAAATTAAACATTTCGACCGTTCAAACTGGTCTTTAGATTTGAATTAATAAGTAGACAGTATTGGGCAAATAACTTGGCAACCTAAAGGCGTCTGCTGATACTTTCACAAATGCCTTTAGGCTGCATAGAACAAATTATTTTGTTAGAAAATTTTGACATTAAGTCAGTAAGTGATGTCAAAAATCAAACAATGTTGTTTGGTTGTTTTTTCCCTTGCAAGTAAAGGATTTTTGAAGGCTGGATTAGTTAAGTTTTCCATGCTGACGATATTCTTTTTCCCAACACCGCTCTAAATGTTGGATCTTATGTTGTTGCCAAAACTTGAATGGACTAAAGAATGTTTTGTGATCAGAGCTAAAAACCGGTTGTTGGAGGTAAGGCCAAAGGGGGAATTTCATTATTGAGCGACTCAGCAAAACAAACGAGAACAGTAACTGAAGACCAGATAAGGATCAGATACAGATAAACAACAGTATTTGAAATAACACACCACCTATATGACCTAAGTCTATTGATTAGACAATGACTTGACCACTCAAAATACTGTTTGTAAACCTATATCTAAACTGATAACTTCGAGGTTTCTTACTATCTTTACTATCTATAATCTTCGACTGGAAGCCTTTCTCCTTCAGTATAAACACCTCAGTTTTTAGCAACTAGGCTTGTTCCAAACTTGGAAAAATACTTCACTCAGCTTAAAGAAAAAAAATAGTGAAATCTAATAGGTAGCACCCTAGGCGATCATCATAATCGCGTTAATACATATACATGATAGGTAGATAGATATAGCCCCTAGAAAGATCCCTCAGAGCAATCCCTTAGCAGAATCTAAACACTCAATCCTAGGAGCATTTAAAGATAGGAAAAACTGCCGTTGCTGATTTAGGGATAAATCAATCTGTAAAACTTGCCGATAGCCTAAATTTGACAGATTAAAATCACCGCCAGGGACAACACACCGTCGAAAAAATTAATGGAGCTGACGGGAGTCGAACCCGTGTCCGCCCTGAGTAATAACACGCCACTCATTCACAGGCTTAGCCTATCTAACCCTCTAGGCGGGAACCGTTCATTATCCCGAACGGTGGGATGCTCTAGTAAAGGTCTTTGTTAGGTTGCTCACTAGAGAAATCAACCTAACGCATCCGTTGGGGTTAAGCTTACCATCCTTAACGGAGTCAAATGATAAGCGCTCGAACCTGAAAGAGGTGTTTAAGCGGCAGCTACAGCTACTTGCTTACGAGCAAAAGGTACGATGTTGTTTGCATCTGTATTTAGTTGAGTCTTGATTTTCGAGAGTGGACTCACTCTCGGCCTGTATCACAACGCGACTTTCGTCAAAACGTCGAAACCGTTACAGCCCCCTGATGACAACCTCAGTTAAAAAATTAACGTTTGGTAGCTTAAGAGCACCTCTAATTTTAGCTCGGAATTTCTACTTTGGCGACCGTTAGTTAACAAACATTCCAAAGCTTTAGCGGCAGTTGACGAATAGAGATTTATGGGATTGATTAGCTTTAATAAACTAAAGCGGCTGTTTTTTAACTTATAATTATTTAGTATTTAGATATTTGTACCACTAGAGCTTTACAATGCCCTGATGCCTCATGGGTTTTTGCTCAGTGACTTGCAGGGTATTCATTGGTGGTATCAAGGTCTGGCGTTCAGTTTTGAGAATGTCTAGATCGTTAGCCAAATGAGTTCCACAGGAATACTTTAACTAGTAGAAGGGGTTATAGGGTTATGAGCAGCGACGCACCGGAAACCACTGGTACAACGACTCAAAAATCTAGTTCTTCGAGTAGGACCCAAAAGAAGACTACATCTGCTGCTGCCAAGAGCGGCGGCATAGTTAAGGCTGAAAAGCCTGACATTATTGTGCTAGAAGATAATACTCGCGTTGTTGAGACAAACACATTGCCTAACAATCGCCCCATCACCGTTAGTGATGTGAAGGTAGTGCATAATCTTTCTTCAGCAGGTGTTCGTCCAGTAATGGAGGATAACTTTGAGGTTGCTAGCACGGATCATCTACCTGGTCATCGTCCTGTGGCGGTGAGTACTTTGGTGGTTTCTGACCTAGATACTCTGCCTGGTCATCGTCCCATTGCGTCTAATGATATTGACGAAGATACCTCCGTATTGATGGGCTATTTGGATTAATAGAATTTATACGGTGTAGGGGGCGTTCCATGGAACGTCCCCTAAATTATTGATTATTTGGTTGAGGGATGACTTATGGGGTCATCCCTCTTTGTGTTTAATGGGATTGAACTAGTCCAGGTTATGGCCGGTCAGCTCAACGAAAATATCTTCTAAGTTGGAGGGGCGGGTCATCATGCCGGTCTTATCAGGCTGTTGGTCCAAATAGCGATTGGCGTCTTGGAGGGTGGGGAAAAAGGTATAGTTCCAACGGTCGTCAGTTTGTTTGATAACGATGCCTTCGCCGTGGTTAGAGCGCAGCTCCGCCAACGTGCCCATTTCGATCAGCTGCCCCTGGTCCATAATGCCGATGCGATCGCACAGATACTCAACCTCTTCCATATAATGCGTGGTTAGTAGCATCGTCACCCCCTGCTGCTTGTTCAGGTCGAGGATAATTTCCCATAGACGGCGACGAGTTTGTGGATCTAGGCCCACTGTAGGCTCATCCAGGAAGAGAATTTTGGGCTTATGTAATAGGGCGCGGGCAATTTGTAAGCGTCGTTTCATGCCGCCTGATAGGGTTTTTACCTTATCATCACGGCGTTCAGATAGTTCCACATAGGCCAGCCATTGATCAATATCGCGCTGCCGTCGTGGGTTGGGTAAATGGTGCATTCTGCCGTGGAATTCCATATTTTCCCAGACAGACAGATCCCCATCAACGCTAGTTTGCTGTAGTACCACGCCAATTTGACGACGCACCTCGGCTTTCTGCCGTTGCACATCATAGCCAGAGACAACAATGTCTCCCTGGGTGGCCCGAGTCAGGGTGGTCACCATGCGAATTGTGGTGGACTTACCTGCACCATTAGGTCCAAGCAGACCAAAGATTTCACCCGGTTGAATCGTCAGTGATAGATCATTGACCACACAGGTGTTGTTATAGACTTTGTGAACGTTACGCAGGCAAACAGCCGCCACCATGGGATGTTTTAGAAGAAATTAAGGTATGGATACAGTTGTAGAACATTGACCCCCATGAGAGCAAAGATCAGCAATCAAGTTTTATTTATCTATCAGGACGATGTGCCCCCCTACAAAAAGAAAGGATCCGTCGTCCGCAATAGCTATTTTTGGGCCCTCAAGTCCATTGCTGATCGCGCTGGCTTTAGTCACGACTGGGAGTTCGATGAAACAGTGTGGATTGCCCTGGCCCGTATGCTGATGTCATTTACGGAGTCAGGCTACCTAGGATATCGGGAGACGATCTTGGAGTTTCATCCCGATGATCAAATTCCCCCTGAGCTGAAGGCCGTGGCGACTTGGGCAGAATTGGAGGAGGAAGAATAAGTTTGAAGTTTGAGTTGGTGACCTTTATCTTCGGTCTTTCGGCAAAAGCATAGATACTTCAGAACTCAAAATTCAGAACTCTGGCACTTCTGACAAAAAAAGGACAAGCCAAAGCTTGCCCTATAGTTCTCTGACTGTACAAAAAAAGACTGATACTGGAGATATCATCTTTTAATGACCTGTTTAATCTCAGGTTTACATCAAGCCCAACTGGGATAGGATGCCCTGACCAGTCATTAGCTCAGTAGCTAGACCAATGACAAAACCTAGCATAGCCAAGCGACCATTCCAGTTCTCAGCGATCTGAGTAAAACCAAACTTTGCGTTCTCTTCAGTCATGATTCCAAGTCCTTCAAGCGAAACGTTAAGGTGGGTTACACCTTGTAACTAAATGTTAAACACTATTTTTTGAATCGGCAATGGGTGTTTGAAAAAACTTGGATAATACTTAAGTCAAGGGTTAGAGATGTTTGCCATGAACCATTGATTCGGTTCAATGGTCGGTTATCCGTTGGCGGCCACAAGAACGATTATGAGAATCAGGATTGCGATCGCGATCACTAGTGCCACTTTCCATGTTGCTATAGGACGATCGCCCATCACGTTGCCTGTTTGGGCATTGATCAACACCTGATAGGTTTTCCCCCCATAGCGATAGCTGGCCATCCACACGGGTAGCAAAATGTGTTTAAACGTTTCTTGAGAGTAGTCCGTCGATACTGAATGAATGCGTTGTTCATCGCCACCAATATCAGAGCGGATATCACTGCGGATAGGCTCTGTCATGATCGCCTTAGCGAGCTCAAACCCTTCTTTTACTGGAATTGCATACCGCTGTGCCTTAAAGCCTGCCAGGTACTCAGCGCTGTAGGGCTTGAGTTGGGATACTGCCAGGGTGGGCCATAGTTTCCGTAGTTTTTTGTCGCTAATGGCTTTAGTGGCTGGCACCAACACATCATCAAAAAACCTAGACACACGCCCTGAGGCTGAATACCAGCGGGTATGTTGAACTTGGCGAGTTTTAGTTTCTGACTCACCGTCAGCGTTGGTCGTCGTATAAGTCTCGGTTTCGTAGTAATGCTCGCCCCGTTCACCCCGATAGCGGCTGTTTGTTTGGGCATCATAGGTCCAAAACGGTAGATAAACGCCGGTTAACGCTTTATTTTGAGCTAGCTCCTTGAGCTTTCCAGGCAAGAATATGGCCTTCAGGTCTTTCCAATCCCAACGAAACGCTAGCCAGTCTCGTAGGTTTTTTAGGGCCACCTTGCGTCCCACGGTAAAGGGCACCAAACCCGATGGAGCCAGGGTGGGATCAGCCGCATGACTCTTCTGGGTAACAATGCTGGTGGCACAGAAGGGACATTTCCCCGCCACATCAGGTGGTTCAAAGGTAATGGTGGCTCGGCAGCCCGGACAATTAACTTCCTGGGCTGTGGTTGCTAACTGGGCAATGTGCGTGCGGTTTGTTTCAATGAATGCCGCTAAGTCATGTTCTTGTAATGTGGCACTGAGCTTCGTAGCCGTTACCTCTGGCATCGCTTCGGCGCGACCGCAGTAGGGACATTGAAGTTGCCCAAGATTGGGGTCAAAAGCCATGTCTGCCTTGCAGCCAGGGCATTTATATTGGTTAACGGAGGTTGTGGGCTCCATTGGGAAGTGGCGAATAGGGAGTAGGGAATTGGGAAAACGCTTTCGTGAAGTTATCTAGTAAGAAATTTGCTAACAAATTCTCCTCCTGGGAGAGTGCAGGGGGGTGTGCTCAGCCGTTATTGCTCAATGTCGATCACGTGTCGATCCAAGCTATTCCTTGGAAGCAATGTTCGCTTCATGGAGAGAATTTTTTGCCTGTTAAGAATCTGTAAGGGTCCCAGGAGAGGGCTTATGGGGTGAGGCTAAGCCCCCGGTGGCGGTGGTGGCACACTGCTCAACAATGCTTGTAACTCAGGTACCGTATTGGCCATTTGCCAGCCAGCCATGCCCTGTTTCCACACATTGGACTGAGCCGTTAATCCATTGGCCAGTAGCTGGTCTTGGGCATAAGGACCAAAATTTTGACCGTCTCGGGTGATATACCAGACAGCGGTTGGCATGGGTGGCGGTGGTGCAGCGGGGGCCGGTGGTGCAGCGGGGGCCGGTGCAGTTGGTGCAGCTGTAGCTCTTGGATTCATGGCATTGGCAATCTGCTGACCCATGGCGATGCCGACACCGAGGTCAAGGCCAGGGCTAGCTCCAGCCGGATTTTTAGCCGATTGCTCGATGGCATTAGCGGCCTGGTATTGGGTATATTGCTGCATGTTGCCCAAAATACCGATGGAGGCGCGCTTATCAAGGGCAGCTTCGACTTCGGGGGGGAGTGAAATATTCTCGATGAGTAACTGGCGTAACTCTAAGCCAAACTGCTCCATATTGGGCTGCATAGCTGCGCGCACTTGTTCGCCCATGGCCTGATAGTTGGCGGCCAGGTCAAATAACGGTGTTTGATCCTGACCGACCCAACTAGCAAAGGCTGACACGATCATGTTGCGTAAATGATCGCTGATTTCGTCAGTTTGGAAGAGGCCATCGGTGCTGATCAGCTGCTCTAGCAATGTGCGAGCATTATTGACCCGCATCGTATAGGTACCATAGGCTCTCAGACGCACTGGCCCCAACTCGGGATCACGGATAGTAATGGGATTAGCTGTACCCCATTTTAGGTTGGTAAAAATCTTGCTATTAAAAAAATAAACCTCAGCTTTAAATGGAGAGTTAAAGCCGTATTTCCAGCCCATCAGTGTCGTTAGGACGGGCATATTCTGGGTTTCTAGGCGGTAGCGGCCCGGCTCATAGATATCGGCGACCTGGCCTTCGCCCACTAGAATCGCAACTTGACCGGGACGGACTATCAGCTGCGCCCCCATTTTGATTTCATTCTGAAACCGTTCAAAGCGATAGGCAATAGTGTCTTGCGATGGATCGAGCCATTCGATAATGTCAATAAACTCGGCCCGAACTTTCTCAAATAAGCCCACTGTGCGCTCTCCGTAGCGAAGATGTATCTGTTCTATAAGAGTTACCCCAGCTTTCCCGGTAGCTTGGGTAATTTTGTTTAACTGTTATAGAAATCAATACACCTTCATTTGTTCCGGTTCCGTAAGTCACCAGAGCAGTGGGTTTTGAGGGCAGTTTTGAGGGCAGGCTATGGGATCGAGAATAAAGTTCACATCTGGATCCCATAGCCTGATTTCTATCTACGTGTTTTAAGCCCCCTTTTGTTCAACGCCGAAACCTACTAAGCCCAATGTTTCCAGGGGTTGACCTGTCGGTGGTCGCAGGTAGTTGAGAATGCGTCGAATCCGAGTTTGGGGATTGATTAGGGTAATGGAGTCGACTGAAACCACCCGAGTGTAATTGGTGGTCATCAACAGTTCGTTTGTGTTGGTGTCGAACCGAAAGTGGGAGATGATGGGACGGGCTTCTTCATAGGCGCGATCGCGAAGATAGTCGCCCTCTAAAATATGACCAGTTTCCGTGTGGGTGACAAAGAGCAAATTCAGACTTTGAGAAACCTTTTCGCCTTTTTCCGACACCGTATTAAAAGCAAGGCGAAAGCCCGGTAACGCATCTAGATCCTTAACGTCACTGTAGGCATTGTCAGACAGCACCTTAGTCTTAATCTCTGACGTGATTGGCGATACTTGAAAGTCAGTGTGGGAACGCTCTACTTCGTTTTGAGTGAGATAGTGATAAGTACGCTCTGTGGACCAACTACCAACACAGTGGTCAAAAAATGTATGAAAAACTGAGCGAAGCTCCATGGGGTTGCTCTTAAGAGGATTTTATCTTTTCATAATAAATGGCAAAGTCGAATCAATGCTTAGCCTGAGAGAATCCTTATGCTTGGTAGTCTGGATGTTCTCTGGATGTCATACGTCATCTGACCAGAAAACTGAGCCATGGGTATGTGACTTGTCTCTGTTGTCCGTGCTGACGCCTCTTCGTTAGAGAATTCAGCTACTAATCCCTGCTTATATGTCTCACCCAACCGATATTTGTACCTTGCTCAAGTGGATGGCTGCTGATTTTAGTAACCAGGCCCAAGCAATTGAAAATCCTCCCTTTTTTGCCCATATTCGGGTGTGTATGCGCCCGTTGCCATCAAACTTTTTGTCAGGGAATTGCTTGTATCTTGAGCAAGCATACGACTTCATGTTGGGGCAACCTTACCGGGTGCGAGTGCTGCGTTTCCTACCGCAGGACGATCACATTTTGCTTGAAAATTATTCCTTCAAAGATCAGGAGGCTGTTATCGGGGCAGGGCGAGACCTGGTGAAATTGGCTACATTAACGGCAGACCAGCTTGAAAAAATGACAGGTTGTGACATGACTGTACGCTGGACCGGCCATAGCTTTATTGGTAAAGTCGTGCCAGGCAAAAATTGCATAGTCGTCCGCCAGGGCAAGACTAGCTATCTAGATAACGAATTTGAGATTACTGACGATAAGCTCATCAGCTACGATCGAGGTCGTGACCCAGAGACCGATGAGTTACTGTGGGGCTCCATTGCCGGACCCTTTGAATTTGAGAAACGCCAGCGATTTGCTAATGAAGTAGTGGTTTAGGAAGAGGTCGCCCTACTTCACTGTAGTGGGTTGTTTAGCCAAGATAAATTCTAGAAAAGCGTAGGTTGTAGCCGTGTCAAATCGATAGGTTTTGCCTTCATAGTCAACAATGTATTCACCCTCAACTTCACCACAGGCCGTACAGGTAAATGCTTTGGAGGCCAGCGCATCCACACTGAGATCGCGAATACGTTTGGTGAGCCATTGGTTTAACTGGCTAAAGACTGGGGATTCTAGGCTAGCTTGACGCTGGGCTGCATTGTCCATGATAGATGTTCTGTGAGAGGGCACTGTCATTATGACTGGTGAAGCCTACCCAGTATCGATTTAATGCATAGCATCGACAAAGTCAGCATGTTGATCACGGGGGATAGGCCAGTCTTCGTTTTCACCGCCGATGTAGACGCGTTTGATCGCGATATAGTCTTTGTTGAACTGCTTTAGCGTATTGATCAACACATCCACGGCAATGGCATCCGTGGTGCCAAGATCAAACCAGCAGCGAGCCCAGGTGCCTTCGAATTGGACTTCAGACATATTGTGCATAACCGACATTAGGCTGTTTTCAGCACCATCGTTGTCGTAGTCCATGTAGCTGATTTCGTGGCCACCATCTTGAACTTGCAAGTTTTCAGCATTAAAGCCACCTAATTTGCCCAGGAAAAACCATGAGTCAAAAATTTCTTCGATATACTGTTGTTCCATGGCGGAGGGAACATTGTCGAGCTCTAGCCAAATCCACAAATTGAAGAAGTCGCACTCGCGAAAGCGAATTTCCATAGCGTCAGTTTCATGATTCTAGGTATATAGAATAGCAAGCTCTTTGAACCTCTACGTTTTTCCTAAATCCCTGCGAGGGGGAAACATTGGCTATAGTGTGAGATGGCCTTTCTTGTTGCCCTAATGCTCACCCTTGATAATGTTTCCTACCATCCGGCGGCTAGTGTAGCGCCTATTCTGAAGCATATTTCATTTACTCTAGAACCCCAAAAAATGGGGCTGATCGTGGGGCCAAGTGGTTCGGGAAAGAGCACGTTATTGGAAATTTTAGCGGGATTGGTGTCTCCGTCTAAGGGCACGCTGCATTGGCGCAATCAGGAACTTCAGCCGGAAACACTGCAACAGTTGGCCGGTTTAGTGTTTCAGTTTCCAGAGCGTCATTTTTGTGGGCACACCATCCTGGAAGAGTTGCGCATTGGTCATCCTGAACTCGGGTCTGAACCCGTTGCCAAGACCCTGGATTCAGTCGGTCTTGGTGAAATTGGGTTGCAGACTGCGCCCCATGCCCTCAGCGGTGGTCAGCAGCGTCGTTTGGCTTTAGCTGTACAGCTGATTCGACAGCCCTATTTGCTGTTGCTGGATGAGCCAACGGCTGGGCTGGATTGGTCGATGAAACAGCAACTCATTGGCTTACTGGCAGAGCTCAAAAAAAACTGGAGTTTGCTGGTGGTGTCCCACGATGCTAGTGATTTAGCCCATTTGGCAGATTACTGCTGGTCATTGCACAATGGAGAGCTGGTTAATCAGCCATTAGAGGCGGCTCCAGTTGCGTGAGTCGTTGGGTTGGGTAAACCCAATAAATTAGGGGAATCAGGGGAATCAGGGGAATCTAGGAATGACGGAAACCGTAGCCACATTACCCGGCAACGATAAGATATGGCAGGAAACATTGCAGTGGCAGCCCTCTGAGGCACAGCAGGCCTTGTTTGATCAGTTATATCGAGGCGTTGTTGAGGGTAATCGTCAGGTGAACCTGACGCGAATTACTGAGCCGGACGAGTTTTGGGAAAAACACTTGTGGGATTCCCTCAGCGCTTTGGCCCCGTGGTATGAGCCTGAAAAGCCGGACTGGTTGCCGACCGTAAAGCGGATAATTGACATTGGTACGGGGGGCGGATTTCCTGGAGTGCCGGTTGCGATCGCACGTCCCCGATGGCAAGTCACCCTTCTAGACTCCACCCGCAAAAAAATTGCCTTCCTGCAAACTTTGTGTGAACAACTGGGGTTAACTAATACAGCCTTTTTGACCGAGCGAGCAGAAACGGTGGGACGGGATCCGCATCATCGTGCCCAGTACGATTTGGCAATGGTGCGAGCAGTTGGTCCAGCCTCTACCTGTGCAGAATATGCGTTGCCGCTGCTCAAAAAAAGTGGGTTTGCCGTCCTATTTCGTGGTCAGTGGACTGCCGAAGAAGAGGAACTATTCATGGGAGCTTTGGACACCCTTGGTGGTGAGCTAGTAGCCATTTGTCCATGGGAAACACCGCTTACCCAAGGGCTGAGGCATTGCCTGTATATAAAAAAGGTTGAAAAGACCGATAAAGACTTTCCAAGACAGGTAGGAATGCCTGCAAAACAGCCGCTATAGGCCTTCAATCTGTCCGCCCTATAGCTCTCTCTCCAGTATGACTAGGTAAAGACAGGTTCAGGGCAACATGCCCACTGCCTATCTACTTACCAATTGCTTTGACCACAAGAATGCCGCCAAAGTACAAAAATAGAACCGCTCCGGCTAATAGGCTTTGAGTAATGGGGTCAGTGGAGGGGGTCAGAACCGCCCCAAGGACTACGGCCCCCAACAAAACAGCACGCCAACCCTTGAGCATAGTTGCGGAGTTGACAATTCCTAAGACTCCCAACATGAATTGGATTACGGGTATCTGGAAAGCTAAGCCAGTACTAAAGAGTAACAGCAGCACAAACTCAAAGTAACGGTCGATGGACCACAGCTGTTCAACAACGCCCTCGCCGTAGTTAATAAAGAAGTTTAGAGCGGCAGGAATTAGGGCAATGTAGGCAAAAAAGATGCCGACGACAAAAAGAACGCTAGAGCCTAGAACGATAGGACCTACCAGCCGCCGTTCTCGCCGGGTCAGTCCAGGTAGGACAAATAGGGCAATTTGATAAAGGATAAAGGGACTAGCAACTAAAATGCCGCTGTAGCCAGCTACCTTAATGGAGACAAAGAAGTACTCACCGGGGGAAAGCTGTAGAAATTTAGCTCCCTGGGCGGGAATCTCTAGAAGTTCGACAATGCGGTTAACAACACAAAAACAGCCGATAACACCGATCAAAACACTGATCAACGAATAAAAAATGCGCATCCGCAGCTCTTCGAGGTGGTCGAAGAGGGACATTTCTACCTCGTCAGGCATTTCGTCGAGGTGGTCAATCTGCTCAGTGGGCTCTACCGTCTCTAGGTTGGACGTCATGGGCTACAGTGCCAGTACTTTATGTAGATTGTTTTCTATTGTATCGCTGTGCTTGTACTGCGTCTGTGGGAATCCCCCGTGGAAGCTAACCGACAGAGGGTTGCTACGTTATTCTGCTGCGACCTCAAAGGTTAGGAACTCTGCGCCCCCCGGATTCCCAGCGGGTTTGGGCTCGCTACCGTTGGCAGAGATGAGGGCTGCACCAGCATTGCCGACATTCATCGTAATGGATGTTTGGCCTTCCCACGTTTCGCTAGTGCCAGGATCCATCAATCCTTCAAAAGCAAGTTCGCCATCAACCACAATGCTCATCCAAGAAGGGCCTGCTTCAGTGATTTCTACCTGGAGATTAACTGGGGCATCACTCGTTGCAGGTTCGGGATCTGGCTCGGAGTCTGGCACAGCTTCAATTTCGGGAGCGGTCTGGGCGATAATCTCTGGCTCAGTGGTGGTTGTTTCAGCTGTTTCCGGCTGTTGGTTAGAACCACCGCCAATGATTCTGGGGCCAATGAGTGCGATCGCACCCACTAGCACCGCCGCACCGATCCCCAAGGGCAACCAGTTAACGCCAGAAGACGTAGTATCGTTGACCAGACTAGACGCTATGGGCTCAGCAGGCTCAACCGGCATAGCGCCCACTGATGCAAGCTCTTCTGGTGCAGAGGGAGATGGTGGAGGGGCTGCTTTCGATAGAGATGGATCTGTCTCTTCTGGAGTTGGAGTAAATGGAGAACTTTGCAGCGGTTTAGAGTCTTGAGCTTGAGTCGCAATTCCATCGCCTAGGGTATTGTGCTTGATCCCCAATGATGCTAACTCGCTGTCATCCATGGGACCGGGATCTAAGGGGCCGGGATCTAAGGTGAAATCCTTAGGGGGACTGGTGACAGGAGGGGGACTGGTGACAGGCTGAGCAGGGGCAATTTCCTCGGCAGTGGCTTGTGCAGACGTCGCTTTTTCTGGCACCCCAACACTTCCCATCACAGGAGTGGGCTCACTCTTAATCGGTAGAGCGCCTATCTCTGGGCTAGGCTCTTTGGCTGCTGGAATTGGTGGCTTTTGGTCGATGTTCTGATAAGACATATCGACCTGGGCCGCTGGCCGAGGGACGGGCCGAGGGGTATTAGGGATGGAGTGAACTGGAAACTGCTTAGAAAAATTAGTTCCGTCTAACCCTAAGGCATCTGCATAACGACGGATAAAGCCTTGAACAAAAATTGGCTGAGGTAAATCGGAGGTATCACCGGTTTCTACGGCTTTGAGCAATTGAGCACGGATGTAAGTCTGTAGGGAGATATCTTCCAAGGATTTTCCCTGCTCCTGGCGCTTTTCTTGCAGGTAAGCGCCAAGTTGACTCAGTTGCTGCTTTTGAACGGTGCTATAGCTAGTCACGTTACTCTGCTAATTGTGATGAACGATGAGAGCCGATGCCTCAAATGAAGTGGACTATCCTAGGCCACAAGAGCCAGGCAGATTAACTGCACTAGCTAGGGTGCATTGTATCGGTGCAAGTACGAATGGGCTATAAAAATTGCGCATTTACACTAATGCATGATCCCAAGCGTTGGTTATCTAGGTGTCTGTCCCTATTTATCTGACCTATTGTATGGTCAACCGTTCGAATCGCATAGGGTTGTCAATACGAATGTAGTCTGGATGAATGGAATCTAGACAAATGTAGTCTGGACTACGGCGTAGCCTGTTGAGCAGTGTGCTGCGCCATTTGACGACTAATAGCCGGATTATACAGTCTTAAATAGTTCCAGTAGCCGCCAAACACAGCTTCCACGTAGCCTTTGGTTTCAGGAAATGGAATGTTGTCCACAAAGACATCGGGGTCGCCATATCCTCTGGCAATCCAGTCGGCCACAGCGCCAGGGCCAGCGTTATAGCTAGCCACAGCAAACATTGAATTATCGCTATATTCCCGATGGGTGTAGTCCAGGTACCAGGTGCCTAGTTTGATATTTTCACTAGGGGTTTTGAGTTGGGTATCCAGGTCGCTGTTATTTTCGCCGATTTGACTGACAATCCAATCAGCGGTGCTGGGGAGCACCTGCATCAGGCCAATGGCCCCGGCGACGGATTCGATGTTGGTCTCAAATCTAGATTCTTGGCGCATCAGGGCGGTGACTAGCAGCGGGTTCAGCTGACGCTGCTGGGACCAGGCTTGAATCAGGTCAGAAAACGGAAAGGGGTAAACCGTTTGCCAGTAGTTGGATGTATTCCTGAGCTGCTGATACTCGGTCTGTTCATCGGCCTGATTACGCCAGGCCAGACTGGTTAGCATAAAGATACCGTCGAGGTTGTCGCCCACCCCCACCCGCATAACGCCGTCGGTGAACTGTTCTGCCACCGTTGGGTCCTGGACGTTTTCAAATTCAGTTTGCCAGAGGCTCCAGGCGGCGGCATCTTGCCCCAGGCGGTATAGCAGTTGCAATGTTTCTGAGCCGGCAGGCAGGGGCTCTCGTTGTTGGGGCAGGCTGACTTCAGGGTTTAATGAACGGACGCTGTTAAAATCCCCCACATCCCAACCCAGCATGACGGCTGAACGCCAGGCAAAATAGGATTCTGGATATTGGGCTAGGGTGCGTTCATAGGCCTGTCGGGCCTGGTTATCTTGTCCTAATTTTTGAGCCCATTTCCCAGACCAGAAGCTGGCTTCAGCAGCCAGTTCACTTTGGGGGTTAGCCGTAATCAACTCTTCCGCCAGCTGACGGGCCGTGGCTGAGTCATTGGCTTTGGCGGCCTTATGGGCACGGCTGAGGCGTAATTCGGCAGCAGTTTCTGAGTCGCTGTACTGGCTGAGCACTGATGTGCGGGCGTCTTTGGCAGACGTAGGGCTATTCAGCTGGTCTAGAATGTTGGCTTTTTTGAGTAGTGCTTCGCCGGCTCGATCTGGGAAGGCTTTCATGGCCTGATCCAGCGGGGCAAGGGCTGCTTTATCGGGCAGAGAGTCTGCGAGCTTGATGAGTCCAAGACCGGTTTCAGGGGCATTGGGAAAGGTTTTGGTAAGCTTTTGATAGTTGGCGATCGCAACCACCCGTTTCTGAGCAATCTGAGCCCCCCGAGCTGCCCGATATAAGCTGGTAGGCGATGCAGGCGCTTTAGCATAGGCTTCAGAAGCCTTGGCATATTGCAGATTTTCCCAATAGCCAAACCCTACGGTTTGCCATTGGTCAGGTGTTAGTTCCTGGCCATATTCCTGCGTGAGTCGGTCAAGGCTGGCCTCATACTCCTCACGGTAGAGACCATGGGCTGCCACCAGCAGTAGCAAATCCTTGGACGTACCAGTTTTCAGCTTCTTTAGTGCTACCTCGACGGCTCGTGGGTGACTGGGGTGCTTTTCTAGCAATGCTTCCCACTCATTGGGATCCTGTTTACCCAGCTCATAGCGAGCCTCAGCCGTAGCACTGTGGGTGTCATAGTTACCCAAAAGCTCATTCCAGCTAGTGGGCGACTCCCCTGTCAATAGCTGTGCCTGTCCTCGTTTTAGCAGCACGTAGGGAGTCAGGGCAGACTGCTTATTTTTTTCCAGCTCTCCCAGGGTAGATAGTGCTTCAGCCGCCTGCCCTTGATTCAATAAATCCGTTGCCAGCAGATAGGTAGCCAGATAGGCATCACCATCTATCCCAGAGTCAATCAACTGCTGCAACATATCACGGCGCGTTTCCGCTGGTTGCAATGCCAGTTGAAACGTTTTGGCTGAGGCTGCCTGTTGCAGCTGGGCAGATTCTGTCGCTGGCTCAGTCGGCAACAATCGTTTCGTCGCCTGCCCAAAAAATACAATTAGGGCTAAACTTGCTAGACTAACTCCCCCCAACAGCAACAGGGGTAATCGCTCTTTTCCAAAATCTATGAGACGTTTTCCCATGGTGGATCAGCTCAATCAAAGGTACAGAAGACAGTCTAGAGAGTTCTTTGTAGCCAGGAACGGGAGTTTCTGGTAGAAGATACCCAAGGTTTTAAGGGGATACGGTTTAGAAAGTGCAAGGATGCGCTACCGTGCTCTCAAAGTGAACGAATATCGCCCCAAAATGTTCTATCTAAAAAACTATGAACATGATAAAGAGCCATATATGATATTCAGTCAATAAACACGCCGAAATCATTAGATACTAAGACGGGAATTAGCACTGAGATGGGAATGAAGTTTGTAGCATCAGATAAGTCTTGTTTAACGTGGTCAGGCGATTGCCTTGTTGTCGGTTTATCTGAAGAGTCATTGCCCCTGACAGGGCTGCTATCTGAGTTAAATAAGAGAGTATCTGGGCTGCTTCAAGAGCTCATCGACGAAACAGACTTTAAAGCAAAGGCCGGTAGTTCTGCTGTGATCCGCGTCGGTAATGACGTGCGTAAATTGGCCATTGTTGGTTTAGGTGCTTCTGAAGATCTAAAGCTAGAAAGTCTACGTCGTGCTGCCGCTACTGCTGCCAAGTTAGCTAAGCGTGAAAAGTGTGCATCCCTTGGTATTAGTTTCCCCATTTGGAACAACAGTCCGGAGCGAACGACCCAGACGATTGCTGAAGGTGTGACGTTGGCAATGCATGAGGATAAGCGGTTTAAGTCGGATACCGACGCTCCAAAGGTAGTGCTGAGCGATATTGCATTGCTAGATTTGGTAGGTTACGAAGCTGCTTTGGAGACAGCTGCCCATGTATGTGACGGTGTGATCCTTGCCCGTGAGCTAGTGGCTGCTCCTCCTAATGTAGTGACCCCGACTAGTATGGCCGAGACTGCTGCTGACATTGCTAAGGAGCATGGTTTGACGCTCAAGGTGTTAGAGCAGGCTGAGTGTGAAGATCTGGGTATGGGCGCTTACCTGGGGGTAGCCATGGCGTCGGAGATGCCGCCCAAGTTTATTCACTTAACCTATACCCCCGAAGGCACACCCAAGCGAAAATTAGCACTGATCGGCAAGGGGCTGACCTTTGACTCCGGTGGTCTAAATATTAAGGCTGGTGCAGGCAGCATGATCGAGTTGATGAAAATGGATATGGGTGGTGCTGCCGCAGTATTAGGTGCTGCTAAAGCCATTGCCCAAATCAAACCTGATGTAGAAGTGCACTTTATTAGCGCCGCTACTGAGAATATGATCAGCGGTCATGCGCTGCATCCAGGCGATATTTTGACGGCGTCTAATGGCAAAACCATTGAGGTGAATAACACGGATGCTGAGGGTCGTCTGACCCTGGCTGATGCCCTGGTCTATGCCGATAAGTTAGGTTTAGATGCCATGGTCGACCTGGCCACTTTGACGGGTGCTTGCATTGTGGCCCTGGGTAATGACCTGGCCGGTTTATTTAGTCCGGATGATGAACTCGCTGGAGCATTGGCTAACGCTTCTGAGGAAGCGGGTGAAAAACTCTGGCGCATGCCCATGGAAGAGAAATATTTTGATGGGCTTAAGTCAATTGTGGCGGATATGAAAAATACTGGCCCTCGCCCCGGTGGTTCTATTACCGCAGCTCTATTCCTTAAGCAGTTTGTCAAGAATACGGCATGGGCCCATTTGGATATTGCTGGCCCTGTATGGAGTGAAAAAGATAATGCGTACAATAACCCTGGTGCAACAGGGTACGGTGTACGCACATTGGTTCAATGGATTTTGGAAAGCAATTAGTAGAAGGCTGTAACAGGCGTTATCCATAACGCCTGTTACCCAACATCATTAGCTTGCTGCTTGGACGCTCATGGGCTTGTTATAGTTTTCTGCTTTGGCAGGTGGGCAATGTTGGGGCATTTGGCCAACCTGGTTAACTACGGCTGCGTGGGGGAGCAGCTCATCTTCGCTTTCACTAACCACCATCTCTTGGCGACAGCTGGGGCAGTACCAAAACATTCTGCTTTGGCTGATATGGCGCAACAGTGTGTCTTGGCAAAGACTGCAAAGAGCTCCATTGTTTGATGGAGGATTATTAAAAGAGTTTTTCATATGTCGTCGCATCGTCTCGATACGTCACTGACTATCACTACGATGCCCAGCCTTCTAAAAAATTGCTGTAACTTTGCATATATTTGTACAAAATTTAAAGAGTTTGCATTTCATAACATTTTGCTCTGATGTGCGCATAATGCGTTTAGGTATGTGATTTTGAGTGGTTTGGGCAGGGCAATTAGAATGGGTTGCCCAGGGCTGCGTCATGGTTTGCGAGATTATCAATGCCGCTTGACCGCGGTTGTCCTCAGCTGAAAACGTTGTATGTGGCAATGGCAGTGATTTGTATCACATGTTTGTGAATGGGATATTAATTGAATTTGGGTGTGTGGGTGATAATGGGGGTGCGATCGCAGGCATTAGCGATGGCCCAATAGCGATGGCCCAATTCTGTTTAGCATTTCCCATATATTTTTCAGGTGGTTTTCAGCTGACTCATACCTTGATCGATCCAGCCTAATCACAGTTAGTGGCCGATCAATAACTTTGATGTGCGTAATCAGGAGCAGTTAGACCTGCATCCGAAGGCGATTGTTAGCTATGTGTGGGAGCCGGATGGGGAAACGCCCCACAATCAGTTTTCGGGAGACAGTCTGCAGTTTGTGCATGATCAGGTGAAGCGGCAGGGTAGGCAAGAGGCTCAACTCTCTGGGCGTACTGTGCGAGCTCGGTGGGATGAGACGTTGGAGACGGTTATTATTGAGGAAATGGATGGGACGGTGATTCCGAGTTCGACGGCGTTTGCATTTGTTTATCCTGCTTTTTATGGTGAGTGATTGTGATTAAGGGCTTGCCTCAAGATTCTGTTGAAAAGTAGTATGTAGGGTGCTGTTAGTAGCGCACCTCATTTAACTCAACGCGGCGACACATCATTCAGTCGCAGCTCTAACTCTGGAAATGTCTGCGAGACAATTCTCTCACCCAGTCGAAACTGTTGTTGTTTATACTCATCATCGACCAACTGACACACCGTAATCGTCGGCTGTTGATGTGCTGCTTTAATCTCAAGACTATACTACATCTAGCTTTGTGACTAAATCTGGCTTTGTGGGTTCAGTTTTTTGGGTAAAGTCTAGTTTGCTTTACTCAGATACGCCTGAGCTTGTTGAATCAAAACTTGAGCATCTTTGCTTACCGTTGTTCCGGAGGGGACTTTTTCAAGGTTACTAATCACTTGATTTACAGCCGCTATGGTTCTCTCTGGACTTTGTTGTGCAGATAACTCAATCAGTTTGTTAATGTCTTTTTCTGCTGATTGGACTAACTTGACAGCTTTCTGTTGAGAGTTTTGCAGTTCTCTCACTTCCCCCAGATTAATCGTATACTGAGCCTTCAACGCTTGAGCTTTGACATAATCTGGCTCGTCAGACTGAATATTCTCCAATTCAGCCAGGGCCGCCTCCCATAGGGTGGCAATACGATCCCATTTTTCAGTACTGTGGGGTGGATTTTTCCCCTCTGAACTAGCTGCATCGGCAAACTGTTGGGCAGCGGCTAAAAGCGCATTGCTCTTACTCAGAACGGCTGTCTGTCCTGAGATGGCTTCATAGTCTCGTTTGTAGGCGGTTAATCTGGTGTTGGCCAGGCGACCGGCAAGGGTTTCTGACGGGATTTCACTTAGCTGATCCATCGATTGTTGCCAGTCTTTTAAAATGTCTTCTTGGGTAGCTGGATCGCTGGTTTCAAAACTGTTTCTAGCTTCAACCACCTGGTTAGAGGTGGTTTCTAAAACAGTTAATGCATTTTGTTCTTGAAAAATTTGGGCGTCCATTCTGCCGATCAGAGCGCGGGCGTCTTCAAACTCATCCAGGGTAAATTTCCAGCCACATCCAAATAAGCCGCAGTATCTTTTGGGGTAGTATCCCAGAAACCAGACGGGTAAGTTGTCGAGATGCTCTTGGGCCTGGGCTGCTTTTTCCGAACCCAGTTCAAAATCTTCTACTGTGGTGGCCTGGTTGATTAGCTGATCGGCTTGTTCGGTTTGGATGATGGCCTGGCGATAGTGGTGATCCATCTGCATAAAGCTGGGCAGCAGGATTATGGGAGCGACTTTTGCTATGGGCCAGCGAATCATGGGATAGGGCAGGTTCAAAAACCAGATGCTACCTGCGATCGCACCCACACCCAAAACTAATTTTCCAAATCGGTCTAATGTGAGAAGCATCATTTATTGGTGACTTAACATGTGCGGCCTTGCAACAAATGGCTTCACCCAATCCAATAGAACTTACGTGCTGAGATACGCGGGGATAACCGCACCTAAGAGAAACCATACAAATTACCCACACTCTGTAGAGTGCCCATGATCCAAATGCAGAGTGAGTTGGCTAGCCTGAACAACTGGAACCATGGGGAGTAGAGGAGTAATTATGTTTCAGTATAGTCATCTCATTAAACCCGTCCGTGCCTGCTATATAGGTTGGCTGAACGAAATCGTTGGCTGAGCGAAGTCGTTGGCTGAGCGAAGTCGAAGCCAACGACTTGATTCTAAACAATCCACCCCTTCGCCCGCTCCACTGCCCGCTTCCAGGTGGCAAAATTTTCCTGAGCTGCGGTTTTGCCTTCCCCAGGTTCAAAGGTTTTATCAATCTTCCGACTATTGACCAGCGTCGTATAGTCATCCCAGAAACCCACTGCCAGACCTGCGGCAAACGCAGATCCCTGAGCTGTCGCGTCCAACACTGCCGGACGCTCCACTGGAATACCCAATACATCCGCCTGATACTGCATCAAAAAGTCATTGTTGCAGGCACCGCCATCCACTTTGAGTGTGGTGATGGGTGTGCCACTATCATCATTAATGGCGGTTACTACCTCACGGGCCTGGTTGGCAATCGCTTCCAGCACTGACCGCACCATATGGGCCTTAGTCGCCCCTCGGGTAATGCCCAAAAACGCACCGCGAGCCCCCATATCCCAATGGGGTGCACCCAAACCACTCAGGGCAGGTACAAAATAAACGCCACCGTTATCGTTTACTGAAGTGGCTAGGGGCTCACTGTCTGCGGCGCTATCGATAATTTGTAGGCCGTCCCGCAACCACTGAATGCAGGCCCCGGCGGTAAACATGCTGCCCTCTAGGCCATAGCCCAGGTCATAGCTGCCGTCTGTCTTAGTGGTGGTCCAGCCGATGGTGGAGAGCAACTGGTTCTTGGACCGGACAATTTCTTGGCCAGTGTGAGCAACCAGAAAAGCTCCAGTGCCATAGGTGCACTTTAGTAAGCCGGGGCGATCGCAACCGTGGGCAAACAACGCCGCTTGCTGATCGCCCAAAAGTGCCGCAATCGGAATTTCCACACCCAGCAAACTGGGGTCAGTGTAGCCAAAAATTCCCTGGCTGGGTTTAATATCTGCCAGTAGCGATCGTGGCACTCCAAAAATATCCAACAGTTTGTCATCCCACTGCTGCTGTGCCAGATTCATCAGCAACGTACGACTGGCATTGCTATGGTCCGTCGCATGCACCTTGCCATCCGTTAGATTCCATAGCGCCCAGGTATCGATTGTGCCCGCTAGAACATTGTCTAGATTATCCGGCTGAACTTTATCCAGTAGCCACCGCAGCTTGGTACCCGAAAAATAGGCATCCAAAAATAGACCGCTGCGCTCATAAATCTCTGCCTTGTGGTCTGCTAGGGTGGCACACATATCTGCTGTGCGTCGATCCTGCCACACAATGGCCTTATGTAAGGGTTTACCCGTTGTCTTATTCCACAGCAAACAGGTCTCTCGCTGCACCGTTAGACCGATGGCCGCAATCTCACTGACATCAATATTTGCTTCGCCAATGGCTGTCTTTATGGCCCACTGCACCTGCTCCCAAATTTCTATGGCATCATGTTCCACCCAGCCTGGCTGTGGATAATACTGAGTCAGTTCCTTATAGGCCTGACCCACAATGTCGCCCGCTTTGTTAAACAAGATGGCGCGGTTGCCAGTGGTGCCCAGATCCAGGGCCATGACGTACTGTTTTGCCATTGACGATTCCTCTTGGAAATAGGGGGTGAATAAT
Source organism: Leptothoe sp. LEGE 181152 (assembly GCF_032906605.1). Lineage (NCBI taxonomy): Bacteria > Bacillati > Cyanobacteriota > Cyanophyceae > Nodosilineales > Cymatolegaceae > Leptothoe > Leptothoe sp. LEGE 181152. The sequence goes on along the minus strand of NZ_JASATU010000036.1, from coordinate 21,573 downwards.
TAATGGGTATATCTGTAGGGTGGGCACAGCCCACCTGCTTGTCGATTACATCAGGTTCTCAAACAGTCCAATCAAATTGCCTTCAGGGTCCCGACAGTAGGCAATCTTGAGATTGAAATCACTGTTCTGCGTAGGTGGTTCATCAAAGTGAACGCCACCCTGCCGCAGCTGAGAATAGGTGCCATCCAAATCTGTGATGGTAAAAATTAGAACGGTTTTATCTTGGCTATCGACAGAAGTAGGCTTATCGCTAGTGTGGATAATGGACGCCATTTCCTCTTGATGAAACAGGGAAATGGTTTGACCTGCGGCCTCAAATTCAGCGTAGCTTGGGGTTTCTACGATCACTTTCAGGCCCAGTAAATCCCGATAAAACCTGCAACAGTTGGTAATATCTGACACCAGTAAGCGCGTAGACGCGGCTTTGACATCCATGGAAAACCGATCTAATTAAAGAACTCCACCTATTGTGTCGCGGGTTCTTTTTTCTGGAAAAAAACGAGGCAAGTCTTAGGGGAAATTAATAAAAGTTGGAGTTCGACTGAGCGTAGTTGTGGTGGAGGGAGCGTAGCCGAACCCCAAAAAAAAGAGGGTGCGTTGCCGCACTCCCCTTCAACGAAGTTTTTGAGTATTGATTTCTTTTAGCGCTCTTTCAAGTCTGAACGGATTTGACGTGTTTCGAGCAAACTAATTAGGTGCTTTGAAACGATTTAGAGGCAATGGGGTCAATGCCTGGTCCCTATGGGCGACCTAATAATTGTCTTGATCCAAGAGTTTAGACAACTGTCCGCGAATAGCATCTAGCTTCTTATCAACTTTTGGAACAGTAAGCAGTCTTACTTCCACTTCAGCAATGTTGTCAATGCGAGTGGTTTTTTCCCAAAGTTTACGTTCAACCTCAGACTCAGACTCGTAACGGAATGTAATGGTTGTGTCGGTTACCTCTAAAATTTCCACATTCTTGAACCAGCCATTGCTACTTTTGACATAAAGCCAAACACTGCTTTGGCCGACGAGTTCTTTGAGTTTTTTTTCCATATGGCAATTCCCCAGACACTGCACAGGTCTACGAAGAGATAATGCTGTCTTTTCTTAAGGTTGATTTTATATATCGTAGCACTTTGAAAAGTTATATGTAGACAAAAAAATAAATGTTCTATGATCTCTAAAATCCTTCTGGCGTAATTAATAGAGTGAGTTTCATTAATTGTTGTCAGGGAAAAACTACTGCTCCAGTACAGGCTGGGCATTACACAATTGTCTTTCAAGACTTATTGATTTCTTAAAGCTAGGGTGTTTATTTTTTCTGTTCAAAAAGAACACCCTGGCTATCCTTTAGGGGGAAGTGGCTCAAGTTCTTGAGATCGGTGTCGAGATTGAGATCGGGTGTTGCGATCGCAACCTGCCAATCCTCCATGTTTATGCCTAACCAATCCTCCAGTTTGATGGTCAGCGGCTTTCCTCCCATATGGGCCACCATCATAATTGGGGATGCCTCGGGTTCATCGGGATTGCGTCTGAGGCCATAAAAAACCGTACGCTGGTCGTCGCTAATGCGATTAAACCGATCATGGCCAGTCAAATTGTCCTGCAACCAGGGATAGCGGCGGCGATACTGTCTCAGGGCGAGGTGGAATTTGGCAATGCCTTGATCGATCTGCCCATAGGAACGGGAGACATTGCACAAATCATGGCCATCTTCCATAAAAGCCATGGCAAACCTTTTCAGTTTTGGGACATCTAAATTGGCTAAAAACTCCGCTAGAGAAGACTCGTTGAGCTCAGCCAAAGCAGGGAGTTCACAGCTTTCGGTACTGGGTCCCAGGCACTTACTGCAAATGGCAGCTACCTCTTGTAGGTTATAGTCCGTTGATACCATGGCTTCCTGTAGTGTGCGTGAAAAGTCCTGCAATTGCTGGAAATCACGAAATCCCATTTGCTTGAGCTGGGGATACACTTCTGGCAAATCGTACATATCGGGTTCGATTTGCCAGTCTAGAAAGCTGATTTCTTCTGAAACGACCTTGACCCCATATCGGTCATCGGTGTTTCTGAAAAACCCCCAGGGCGCACCTACGTTGGCATTGATAAAGTCCATGGGTAAGCCGGGACTAAAACCACATACCCATATCTGGGTGGCTGGGTTGTTATAGGCCTTGTGCAGAACATTCGGTAGGGTTTTGCCCAGATTCCAGTTGATCGGCTGGTCCGTTTTTACCTGGGTGCCACGCCGCACCGTGTCATGGTTGCCACAGCCTGTAATCCAACGGTTCCCTTGGAAAATGACTTCCCCCACCCGTCGCCATTTGCGGTCCCAAAATCCTTGTAGGGATGGGGTATTGTGAGCAAAAATCAGTGGTCCCCACTGAAATGATTCAGGTTTTTGCTCAATTAGCTCCCGGTATCGGGAAATTTCTTCCCAGCCTTCCTGGGGCCAGGGGCGGCCATCCTCAAAAATAGTGAACATCAACCGTCGATAGCCGTTGATGTCCTGCACGACATCGCTCATGGCCAACAGATAAGCATCATCCTGCTCGACTCGATCCGTGAGCGGGTTAAAGAAGCGAAAATCCTGGCCGCCATCTACGCGGATGCCGTCAGCCCCTGTATTGATTTTGCGTCGCTGCATCTCTAGCAAGATAGCCCTTACCTGGGGTAGCTGGTGGTTCAGATCTTGCCCATACATGTTGGGTCCTTTAAAGAACTGATGGGTCATGACCTCTAGGGCTTGGTTGTCGGCATGGCCATAGACCAAGTCATAGATCAGCTGAATTGGGCCTGTAGAAAAGTTGTGGAGTGTGGCAATAAAGTCGATCACCTCATCAGGCCTCAGGCTCCCTAAAACCGAGGGGTTAGTTGTGCCTGAGCCCAGCATGGGAACATCGTAGCCCCAATTTTGGGTGTCGGGCTTGCGTAAAACGGCCTGAGAGACCCTGGGGGAAAGGTCAGGGACAGAATTTTCTGCAAACGATGGATGGGGAGCTTCGTTTTTGTCTGGCAGAATCGCAAAAAACTCATAGTCTCCATGGGAGTCTTCGCGACGATACTCAATGGTGGGTACTACAGGCAGTAGCTGAATAGCATCGTAGCCTGCATAAACGGCCTCTTCAGCGGTGAGTTCTTCCCCAGCGGCAAGCTTGTCGGAGATCCGCTGGTAAATTGCCGTCAATCCCTCAAATGTGCCTTGGGGCGACGCCGTCTTGACGTGAATCTGCAAAATATTGGTGGGCGCACCGATGCGGGGAATGTCCGTGTCGCTATAGCTGCTGCCGGTACGGCGAAAATAGCTACGATCTGCTCGCTGCCGCTGTATTAAGCGCATATCGTACAGTTCTGCGGGGGCAAAGATACCGTAGGGCAGAGAATAGGCCAGCGGATCACGGATGATGTGTACTCTTCCATCCTGATCGGTATAGCGTAACCAGTAAAAACAGCCAGCGCGATCGCGACGTCCTGACCGCATGCCCTCGATTACGCCCCAAACAAATTCGCCCTGTTTGACTAGGGGGATTTGAACTCGATTAAACGTAACGGTTTGTTCTGTTGCTCGAAAGTTAATATTCTCTGTCGGTGTATAAATCTCCAGTACAATTCGGTCTTCTGACTGGATAATGTCCCCCGTTAGATCGGGGGTCCAAAAACCAACTTCAGTCAACCGATCAGCACGATAATGTGCGCCCAGACGTCGAGCAATTTTCTGAGCTTTTTCAAAAAATGTGGCTTCTGAACGTTGGATGCTTTCGGCCCACATCAGTAGGCTTTGGGTTTCATCTTCAACTAGTTGAATGTGTTTGGGGGCAGTTGCAATCACCGTATGTCTCGTTATTGAGGGGAGCGCAGTTTACTCGGATGTGGTTTAGCGGCGCTACATTAGCTCAGAATGTTGAAAACGCCCATAGTTCCCATCGATCAAAAGTAAGACGAAAATGTGTCCATGATTTACATCTCTAAACTGAGTGTAAGATCGATATCGAGTGAAAACATATTTATGGTTGACGTTGTTAAATTCGTTCCCGAAATGTTTTCCCTTACCCAATGCAGGGCTGAAAGGAGAATACCCGTTAAATTGCTAAATCAGGCTTAATACGGTAATGTAACTCTCTGTAAACCCTGATGTGTTGGTAAAAATCGTCGGCGGATTTTAAGTACTATTTCATGCAATTTTTTGGGGCTCAGCAGAGGCAGCTTGGTAAGTGAGCTGTCATTGCTGAGCTTTATTATGTTCGAGTTTCAAGCTTAATTGACCGCTGCTAATAAACTTGCAGGAGAAAATAACATGAAGTCTTCCTTGGTCATCCTATACCACCGTGAACCCTATGATGAGGTGAAGGAAAATGGCAAGATTTATTATCGAGAAAAAAAGAGTCCTAACGGTATTGTTCCTACCCTAAAGAGCTTTTTTGCTAATGCCGATCAGAGCACTTGGGTAGCGTGGAAACAAATTACTGAGGCTGAGCAAGAAGGATTTGTTGATCGAGTCACCATGGACGGGGGCAGCGATAGCTGTGTGGTGCGGCGGATCCCTCTTAATGCTGATCAGGTACGTAACTTTTATCACATCACCTCAAAAGAAGCCTTTTGGCCTATTTTGCACTCGTTCCCTGAGCACTTTACCTATGACAGCTCTGACTGGGAAAACTTCCAGAACATTAATCGGTTATTTGCCGAAGCGGCTTGCGAAGATGCAGCAGACGATGCGCTGATTTGGATTCACGATTACAACCTCTGGCTCACGCCCTATTACATCCGTCAGAAGATGCCCCATGTGAAGATTGCATTCTTCCATCACACGCCTTTCCCGGCAGCGGATGTGTTTAATATTCTCCACTGGCGAGATGCCATTATTGACAGCTTACTGTGCTGTGATTTGTGTGGTTTCCATATCCCTCGCTATGTGCAGAACTTTGTGTCGGCTGCCCGCAGCTGTCGTGATGTAGAAGTTGTAGAGCGCATCCCCGTACCAGAAGCCTTTACTAAGACAGGTACTGCCCTAGCCGAACCTGAAATGGTCACTAAGCTGCGCTACAACGGTCGCATTGTCACCATTGATGCATTCCCTGTGGGAACCAGTCCCCAAAAGATTCACGATGTGGTCATGCGCCCATCGATTCAAGAGCGGGTGAAGGTACTGCGTGCTGAGATTGGTGATAACAAGCTGATCATGTCCGCTGGGCGGGTTGATTATGTCAAAGGTGCTAAGGAAATGCTGGCCTGCTACGAACGGTTGTTAGCCAGACGCCCTGAGTTGATTGGCAAAGTCAACTTAATGATGACGGCGGTGAAGGCGGCCAAAGGGATGCGGGTTTATCGCATTGCTCAGGAGCAAATTGAACAAATGGTGGGCCAGATCAATGGTCGCTTTGGTTCCCTTAACTGGACGCCTGTGCAGCTCTTTACTGAGCCTTTGCCCTATGACGATTTGATGGCACTGTACAAAGCCGCAGATATTGCCTGGATCTGTCCGTTAAGAGATGGTTTGAACCTGGTCGCTAAGGAGTATGTAGCTGTTCATAACGGCGAAGACGGTGTCCTCATTTTGTCTGAGTTTACGGGGTCCGCTGTGGAGCTGCCTGATGCGCTACTCACCAACCCCTATTCCTCCACACGTATGGATGAGCGTATTGATGAAGCGCTGGCCATGTCTGATGAGGAACAGGCCGAGCGCATGAAGAAGCTCCACAAGGCTATTTGTCGTTATGACGTTCAGCAGTGGGCCAATCATCTATTTAGGGAAGCCAAAGCGACGGTAGCGATTGAGCCAGAGACGAAGGAGGTTGCTAGAGTTTAGGAAATTTGAAATTGTAGGGGTGTTCCATGGAACACCCCTACAATTTCAACCTCTTTCTAAAAAACTGTGCCATCTTGAAACATGGGGAATTCTAGTTCGTGATTTAATACTTTATTTCTCTATAGCTCGTTACTTTTGGTGGCAACTATGCCTGATTACTCAACGATAGAAGCGACGACCTACGATTTAATTGTGATTGGTGGTGGTATCAATGGAGTAGCCGTAGCCCGTGATGGTGCCTTACGTGGTTTAAAGACCATTTTGATTGAGAAAGGGGATTTTGGTGGCGGCACCACTAGTTGGTCAAGCCGCTTGGTTCATGGTGGTTTGCGCTATTTAGAGTATTTCGAATTTAACTTGGTACGGGAGTCACTGCGAGAGCGAGAAATCTTGCTGCGAACAGCCCCTCATTTGGTGAAGCCCATTCAAATGACAATTCCTATTTATGCCCAGGGGTCTCGTAGCTATTGGGAGATTCAGGCGGGGATGGTGCTGTACGATCTGCTGAGCTATGACAAGAGCTTGCCAAATCATCGGATGTTAGCGGCTCAAAAGTTACAGCAGCTATTTCGAGCAGTGGAGCCAGAGGGCTGTCGTGGTGCGGCCCAATATTATGATGCTCAAGTGGAATATGCTGAGCGGCTCTGTTTAGAAATTGTGCTATCGGCCCAGGAGGCCGGGGCTACCATGCTGAGCTATGTGACCGTAGCCCAGCTCCAACGGAAGGATCAGCGCATTTCGTCGCTGCTTTGTCGCGATACTGAAACCGGTGAAGCCTTCACAGTCCATGGTCATGATCAAACGGTGGTGATCAATACCTCTGGCCCTTGGGTTGATCAGGTTTGCCGCAGTGGAATTAAGGGTAATGCGCCTGCGCCTGTCGGTAAAAGTCGCAAAATTGGTGGCACACGGGGTAGCCATATCATCGTCGATAAATTCCCAGGGGCACCGGATGAAGCTCTTTATGTGGAAGCCCTTACCGATGGTCGACCTTTCTTTATTTTGCCGTGGTTAGGGATGTGTCTGATTGGCACCACGGATATTCGCTTTGAGGGCGATTTGGATAAGGTCCATGTCAGTAATGATGAAATCGATTACCTATTGAATGAGGCTAATCGGGTCATCCCCACAGCTCAGCTGACGCGGGAATCGGTGCAGTTTACCTATGCGGGTGTGCGCCCTTTGCCCTATAGCAAAGGCAAAAAGACTAGCAGTATTACCCGTAGCCATGTGCTATATGACCACACATCCGAAGGGGTGAATAACATGGTTTCCTTGATTGGTGGCAAGCTCACTACTCACCGTCAGGTGGGCGAGGAAATGGTGGATGCAGCGCTTAGAAAGCGATTGAAAAAGCAGAAGAAATCTGGCAGTCATTCAGTCACTAGACAGGCACCGCTACCCGGTGCAATTTCAACTAGCGAGGCTAAGACACTAATGACGACGGCCAATCGAGATGTGGTCGCTCATTTGTTATCGCTCTATGGTGCGCGAACGCCTCAGGTATTGGCCATCGTAGAAGAGTTTCCTGAACTGGTCGAGCCGATTGTGCCAGACCAGCCTGATATTAAGGCACAGATTGTCTACAGTGTGAGGTCAGAGATGGCTCGCACCTACCTAGATATTTGTCGACGGCGGACAGCTTTGTCGATGCGGAGTAACTATGGTTTTGATGTACTGCCTGTATTGGCGGATGTGTTGAAGCGCTACTGTGGTTGGTCGGAGGGTAAATGCGATCGCAACCTGATCGACTACTACACCTACATGCGCGACAACTGTATCCCCGACTATCAGCTAGACAAATACAGCCCTCCCATAGCTACGACCGTTGCTTAGATCAGTGATCGGTTCTGATATAGCCCTGCCATAGCTACGACCGTCGCTTAGGCTAGTTGTAGGTTCTTAGTGTTGAGTTTTGAATTGGGCAACTAACTCAAAACTCAACACTTAAAACTTAAAACTCTAGAGTAAAGGGAGCTTGTCTCGTGGTTACTTCATCTGCACCGTCTGAAACTCCAATTATTCCGCTCTCAGAAGCTTTAAAGCAGATGGCTCGGGTGACGGTATTAGGGGCAGGAGCTTGGGGAACAGCGTTAGCAAGGCTAGCCCTGAGCAATGGCAATCAGGTGCAGATCTGGTCGCGACGGGGGCCTTCAGATCTCAAGTCTGCGGTCGCTGATGCTGACATTGTAGTATCGGCCATTTCCATGAAGGGGGTTTCGGCGTTAGCGAGTCAGCTTCAGACGGCGGCTCTCAAAACCTCGACTATTTTAGTGACGGCGACTAAGGGGTTAGATCCTGAGACCACCAGAACGCCGTCTAAGATTTTTCGCGACACCTTTCCAGACAATCCCATTGTGGTTTTGTCTGGCCCTAATTTATCTAAGGAAATCGAAGCGCAGCTACCAGCGGCCACAGTGGTGGCGAGCACCGATGTGGATGCAGCGGCAAGGGTACAGCAGGTCTATTCGTCTGAGATGTTTCGCATTTATACCAGTCCAGATCCAGTGGGGGCTGAGCTGGGGGGGACATTGAAAAATGTGATTGCGATCGCAGTGGGTGTCTGTGATGGCCTTAAGCTGGGCTCCAATGCTAAAGCGGCTCTAATTACCCGCGCCATTCCCGAAATGCTGCGGGTGGGTGTTCACATGGGGGCGCAGGTAGAGACCTTCTACGGGCTTTCGGGTTTGGGTGATCTGCTAGCCACATGCGATGGCACCCTCAGTCGTAACTATCGTGTGGGCTATGGCCTCGCGCAGGGGAAAAAACTCGATGATATTTTGGCAGAGTTAGGCAGTACGGCTGAAGGGGTGAACACGGCTCACGTCCTGATCGACATGGCCAACCGTGACGGTATTCCAGTTCCCATTGCTCGCCAGGTTCATCGTCTTCTGCGGGGGGTAATCACCCCCCAGGAAGCCGTTGGCAACTTGATGGAGCGGCAACTTAAGCCAGAGGCCTGTGATTTAAGGGCTAAAAACTAAGTCCGTTTACGCCGTAGTAGGTATGGAACGGGAGATTGGCTTAATTGCGATCGCGATTTTTCATGGCGCGATCGCTATAGTCATACAGTTTCTGAAAATAGCGTCTCGATGATGAGTCTTGCTTATCCGTAATGGGTGTCTGTTCAGACATGGCCTCTGATGAGGGTTCAATGTTTTCCTCTGTATCAGCAGAAGTAGCTGACTCAGCACTTATCTCTAAGTCAAGTTTGTCAGAACGTTCTGGCACAGCAGTTGTTTCTGTTACTGGTAAATCAGACTCATCAACTTCAGCATCATCACGATCCTCAGTATCACGATCCTCAGTCAGGCTGTTATCCTGCATGGTCTGATCGATCGAGCCGCCAGTATTTTCAGAGGGCTCAGCGGTTTCTATGATCTCCGGGGCTGCTATGTCAGGAATCTCTTGCTCCAGTGTCTCCGGTTGAGCTGGTGCTAGTTCACCAGGTTTATCCAGCTTTTCCAGAATGGACGGTGCGGCTACCTCCGGTGCCGCTACTTCCGGTTCGTCCAGAGTGGGCGATTCGATAACTTCCGGGGCCGCTACTTCTGGTACCGCTACTTCTGGTACCGCTACTTCTGGTACCGCTACTTCTGGGGCCGCTACCTCAGGCTCTTCGACAACCGGTGGCTCATAGGTTGGATCGATAATGCCGCCCACATCTTCTAAGGCCACCTCTCCCCGGATGATTTTGGCAAGACTATTGTTGTCATTGGGGTCATAGTCAATCAGTCGCACAGTGTTATTAAAAACCCCTGCAATTGGCTTACCGTCCTCGTTAACCAGTGTGAGCTGTACCCAGTTTTTTCCAGGTTTTAAGCCCTCTATATATATAGGTTGCCAATCTTGGAGGGTGATACTGTGGCCATTGATGGTGTATCGCACTCGCCAATCTGAAATCGTTGGGTTATCTACAGCGACTTGATGTAGAGGAGCCTCAGTTAAATAAAAATCCAATAAAATCGGCTCAGCTCCATAGACACCCATGGGTGCACCGTAAGTGAGCAGTGGCTGATTAGCCTTTGGTGCATTTTCATCCGTTTTGGCAAAGATGTGAAATGTCGCTTGGGCATAAGCCCCTTCATTTTTAAAGCTTTCATGCCAGGGGCGTTCAGCAAAGATCCTGATGGTATGGGTGCCTGGCGTTAGATCCGTCAACGTAATAGATTGATCAAGGTCGTATATCGCACCATAGGGCTGATTATCCAGCAGAAGCACTAAGTGAGGCCCCATCTCCCACCTTGTGTCCTTATATATAGGTAAATCTTTCACCCTTAGGACTACACTGACTGTAGTTTTGTCAAAAACTTCTTCAGCTTTGGGTTCCAGGATTTGGACTTGGGGTTCGTAGGTATCTAGCCACGGGGCCAATTCTTGAATCAGTTCCGGTGTGTCTACCTGCTTGATCGGAGGACTTGGCGTAAATAAGGAGGACTTAGCGGTCTCCGTGACGGTTGACGGTTCGATTCCTTGAGGATTGCTACAGCCCGTACTGAATAAAAGTGCTGTTAAAACCAACGCTCCAATTATCTTGACTAAATGCTGTTGCCAACGTCCCAAAACATTAGAAACCAGAGTCATGGTGTAGCTCTTCCTGTGACAGTTAAATGTGCCCCTGCCCTGCCTTTGAAACCAAACAGAACTGTGCTTAATCGATCCTAGCGGGCTACTGTCACGCTTAATGAGGAAATCCTCTACAACCACCGCAAGAGGAGAAAATTACTCAGCTAATTTACAAAAATAAATAAATCTAAATATATGCATGTACGAGACTGAATCCCTTACTATTATTAGATTCTATGGTGTTCATTAGGAAAAAGAAGTTGAGTTTTTGGGTTTGTATGCAATCTCCATGACTTACGGCCCAAAATAGAGATCTCTATTGAGATTTGTTAATATCACCCATGCTCGATGTCAATTTTGTGGCATTGACTACCTTGCGATCCTTATCCTAAGAGGATTTCGGAGGTTGAATTATTGTTAACTCGACGCAAAATTGGTGAAGCGCCAAGTCTATAATGCTCAGGAGCAATCCTATTAATGGCGAGCGTCAAAATTTTCTGTGAGTTAACATCTCAATGAAAATGTTTGCAATTGTTTCATTCACGAAGCATTTGCTGATCTCGTTTTTTAGGCTGTTCGTTCTTTGTCTAGAGAGAGGAGAGTCTCCATGACAACTACCCCGCGGGAGCGGGAGGCAGCAGTCAAGGTGGCAGTTGATGAGAATCCGGTACCTGTTTCTTTTGAGAAATGGGGCAAGCCCGGTCACTTCAGCCGTGCCTTGGCCAAGGGACCCAAAACTACTACCTGGATTTGGGACCTCCATGCCGACGCTCACGACTTTGATAGTCACACCAGTGACTTAGAGGACATTTCTCGTAAAATTTTTAGCGCTCACTTTGGCCATTTGGCCATTGTGTTCATTTGGTTGAGTGGCATGTATTACCATGGCGCTCGCTTTTCTAACTTTGAAGCTTGGTTAGCAGATCCCATTAATATTCATCCCAGTGCTCAGGTGGTTTGGCCTATTTTTGGTCAAGAAATCCTGAACGGTGAAGTGGGCGGCGGCTTCCAAGGTATTCAAATCACGTCTGGTTTGTTCCAGATGTGGAGAGCAGCTGGTTACACCAACTCCTTCCAGCTTTTGTGCACTGCCATCGGTGCGCTGGTAATGGCTGGTTTGATGATTAATGCTGGTGTATTCCACTACCACATCAAGGCTCCTAAGCTTGAGTGGTTCCAGAACGTGGAGTCCATGTTGAACCACCACCTGGCTGGTTTGTTTGGTCTAGGTTCTCTAGCTTGGGCTGGTCACCTGATCCATGTTTCTTTGCCTGTTAACGCTCTATTGGATTCCGGGGTGGCTCCACAGGATATTCCTTTGCCCCACGAGTATCTGCTAGATAAAGTGTTCATGGCGGACTTATTCCCTGGTTTTGCGCAGGGGATTACTCCATTCTTCACCCTGAATTGGGGTGCTTATGCTGACTTCTTGACCTTCAAGGGCGGTCTAAATCCTGTGACTGGTGGTCTATGGATGACTGACATTGCGCATCACCATGTGGCGATTGCTGTCATGTTCATCTTTGCTGGTCATATGTACCGTACTAACTGGGGTATTGGTCATAGCATCAAGGAGATCCTAGAGGGTCAGAAGGGCGATCCGTTGCTCTTCCCTGCTAAGAATGGCCACGATGGCTTGTTTGAGTTCTTGACCACTTCCTGGCATGCTCAGCTGGCTATCAACCTGGCTATGGGTGGTTCGGTAACGATTATTGTGGCTCAGCATATGTATGCAATGCCTCCGTATCCTTACCTAGCAACTGATTACGCTACCCAGCTATGCTTATTCACTCACCATATGTGGATTGGCGGCTTCTTGATTGTGGGTGGTGCTGCTCACGGTGCGATCGCAATGGTTCGTGACTACGATCCGGCCATGCATGTCGACAACGTGCTCGACCGCGTCTTACGCGCTCGTGATGCCATCATCTCTCACCTCAACTGGGTATGTATTTTCCTAGGCTTCCACAGCTTTGGTCTATATATCCACAACGACACTATGCGTGCCTTGGGTCGTCCCCAAGACATGTTCTCCGACAGTGCGATTCAGCTACAGCCTATCTTTGCTCAATGGCTGCAGAACCTGCACACCTTAGCTGCTAGCGGTACCACTGCTCCTAATGCAATTGGTCCTACTAGTGTTGCCTTTGGTGGTGACATGGTTGCCGTTGGTGGCAAAGTGGCTATGATGCCCATTGCTCTTGGCACAGCTGACTTTATGGTGCACCACATCCATGCGTTCACCATTCACGTAACTGTTCTAATCCTGCTTAAGGGTGTGCTTTACTCCCGTAGCTCTCGCCTCATCCCTGATAAGAGCGAGTTGGGTTTCCGCTTCCCTTGCGACGGCCCCGGTCGTGGTGGTACTTGCCAGGTTTCTGGTTGGGACCATGTCTTCCTAGGTCTGTTCTGGATGTATAACTCCTTATCTATTGTGATTTTCCACTTCAGCTGGAAGATGCAATCGGATGTATGGGGCACGGTTTCCGGCGGTGCGGTATCTCACCCTGCTGGTGGTAACTTCGCGACTAGCGCAATTACTATCAACGGCTGGCTCCGTGACTTCCTTTGGGCTCAGGCTTCACAGGTAATTAACTCCTACGGCTCTGCTATCTCAGCCTATGGTTTGATGTTCCTAGCCGGTCACTTTATCTGGGCATTTAGCCTGATGTTCCTGTTCAGTGGCCGTGGCTACTGGCAAGAGCTGATCGAGTCCATCGTTTGGGCTCATAATAAGCTCAAGGTCGCTCCTGCAATTCAACCTCGCGCACTGAGTATTACTCAGGGTCGTGCGGTTGGTGTCGCCCATTACCTCCTCGGCGGTATTGTGACGACTTGGGCGTTCTTCCATGCTCGAATTCTGTCGATAGGTTAGCGGGGAGGACTTAATAGAACACTATGGCAACTAAATTTCCAAAATTTAGCCAAGACCTCGCACAAGATCCAACTACGCGTCGGATCTGGTACGGGATTGCCACTTCCCATGACTTTGAAAGCCACGATGGCATGACGGAAGAGAATCTTTATCAAAAGATTTTTGCTTCCCACTTTGGTCACCTGGCAGTCATTTTCCTCTGGGTATCCGGCAACCTGTTCCACGTTGCTTGGCAAGGTAACTTCGAGCAGTGGGTCGCTGACCCCCTCGGTACCAAGCCCATCGCCCATGCGATTTGGGATCCTCACTTTGGCCAGAATGCGGTGGATGCGTTCACCCAGGCTGGTGCTACTGGCCCCGTTAACGTGGCGTTCTCTGGGGTTTACCACTGGTGGTACACCATTGGTATGCGGACCAACGGCGACCTATATTCGGCGTCCTTGTTCCTGCTAGTGCTGTCCTCAATCTTCCTGCTTGCAGGTTGGTTGCACCTACAGCCTAAGTTCCGTCCCAGCTTGTCCTGGTTCAAAAATGCTGAGTCTCGCCTAAACCATCACCTTGCTGGTTTGTTCGGTGTGAGTTCTCTGGCTTGGACCGGTCACCTGGTACACGTTGCAATTCCTGAGTCCCGTGGTGTGCATGTTGGTTGGGATAACTTCCTAACTGTTATGCCTCACCCCGCTGGCTTGGCCCCATTCTTCACTGGAAACTGGGGTGTATACGCTCAGAATCCTGACACTGTAAACCATGTGTTTGGTACATCTGAGGGTTCGGGTACTGCAATTCTCACCTTCTTGGGTGGTTTCCATCCTCAGACTGAGTCTCTATGGCTCACTGACATGGCTCACCACCACCTAGCCATTGCGGTTGTCTTCATCATTGCTGGCCACATGTACCGAACTAATTTCGGTATTGGTCATAGCATCAAGGAGATCCTCAATGCTCACCAACCCCCTAGCGGTAAGCTTGGTGATGGCCACAAGGGTCTGTTTGACACGCTCAACAACTCCTTGCACTTCCAGCTAGGTTTGGCACTTGCCTCCTTGGGTGTAGTAACGTCTCTAGTGGCTCAGCACATGTATGCGTTGCCTCCTTATGCCTTTATGGCTAAGGATTACACCACCATGGCTGCGCTTTACACCCACCACCAGTACATCGCTGGCTTCATCATGATGGGTGCCTTTGCCCACGGTGCGATCTTCTTGATTCGCGATTATGATCCTGCTGCGAACGCTAACAACGTCTTAGCTCGCATCTTGGAACATAAAGAAGCAATCATTTCTCACCTGAGCTGGGTAACTCTGTTCCTCGGTTTCCATACCCTGGGTCTTTACGTACACAACGATGTCGTAGTTGCCTTTGGTACTCCCGAGAAGCAAATTCTGGTTGAACCTGTGTTTGCACAGTGGGTTCAGGCTGCCTCTGGTAAGGCCCTATACGGCTTTGATACTCTGCTTTCCAATGCTGACAGTGCTGCTACAGCTGCTGCTGGCGGCATCTGGCTACCTGGCTGGTTCGAAGCTATTAACAGCGGTACCAATTCTCTCTTCTTGACCATTGGCCCTGGTGACTTCTTGGTTCACCATGCGATTGCCCTGGGTCTCCATACAACTACTTTGATCTTGGTCAAAGGTGCATTGGATGCCCGTGGTTCTAAGCTAATGCCCGACAAGAAGGACTTTGGCTATAGCTTCCCTTGTGACGGCCCCGGTCGTGGCGGTACTTGTGACATCTCTGCATGGGATGCCTTCTACCTAGCCATGTTCTGGATGCTTAACACCATCGCCTGGTTAACCTTCTACTGGCACTGGAAGCATCTGGCTATCTGGTCTGGTAACGTAGCGCAGTTTAACGACAGCTCTACTTACCTGATGGGTTGGTTCCGTGATTATCTGTGGTTGAACTCTTCCCAGTTGATTAACGGCTACAACGCCTACGGCATGAATAACCTGTCTGTATGGGCATGGATGTTCTTGTTCGCTCACCTGGTTTGGGCAACTGGTTTCATGTTCCTAATCTCCTGGCGTGGTTACTGGCAGGAGCTTATCGAGACCATCGTATGGGCTCATGAGCGTACTCCTCTAGCTAACCTGATCAGCTGGAAGGACAAGCCTGTTGCACTATCCATCGTTCAGGCTCGTTTGGTTGGTCTAACTCACTTTACTGTGGGCTTTGTCCTCACCTACGCCGCCTTCCTGATAGCGTCAACGTCTAGCCGATTTGGATAGCGTTTGAAGCTCTCTTAGGAGAATGAAAAAAGCCCTTCAGCTAAGCCTGAAGGGCTTTTTGTTTTGGCTCAAGTGCATAATTGATGTGCCAACTTCATTTCGGGTACTCTTGTACCAAATAATAGTTTTTCTAAGATAGTTATCTGGATTTATTCGAAGATATACGGATGTACACCTATTCAGAAGTGTATGAAACTTTAATCGATGAACAGCAACCTCTATCAGTTGGCCTGGCTATACTCGAAAGTTGGGCGAGAGTTGAGCAAAAAAATGAATTAGTTCATTGGTGCAGACGTGAACTAGATGGTTACGAAAGAACACCCTGGCCGAAAATTCCTGAATAGCGTCGTCGAAAAAATCGCACTTCACATAATAAGACTACTATCTTTATTAAGTCAGATGATTCCCTAAGAAAATCAAAAATCATTCAAATTAACGATACTTTCTTTGAGGATGGTTGTGTTTCTCTCCTGGAAAGGACTGCCCGTTCATTTGATGTCCTATATAGGATTAGGTGCGAGGCTATTGGCAAACTAAAACAATATTCTAATTGTTCAAGTATGACTCCTAATACAGATGAAATCCAAAATAAAAACAAACAATATCAGGTGGCAATCTCTTGTGCTGAAGCGGAACATGATTATGCAGAGAGGCTTGCTCACATTTTAGAGAGATATGACGTAAGTGTTTTCTATAAGGGAAATGAGCAAGGTGAGGTATGGGGGCAAGATTTATATCAGTATGATGTGTTAAT
Organism: Leptothoe sp. LEGE 181152; assembly: GCF_032906605.1. Taxonomy (NCBI): domain Bacteria; kingdom Bacillati; phylum Cyanobacteriota; class Cyanophyceae; order Nodosilineales; family Cymatolegaceae; genus Leptothoe; species Leptothoe sp. LEGE 181152. The sequence goes on along the minus strand of NZ_JASATU010000036.1, from coordinate 5,362 downwards.
CAAGAGAACTGAATACTGCGTTATTTTTGTTTCTAAAGCCTACAGTCAAGAACCTCAGGCTAAACATGAGCTAAAGCAAGCACAAGCTAGAGCATTTAGAGAAGACCTGTATATTCTACCTATTAGAGTGGACGATACGGAAATACCAGGCTTAACCGAGACTACTAAGTGTATTTATTTGAAGGATTATACCTTTGAAGAAATAGCGAAAATGATACGAACAGACAAGCTGCGATCTTCCTCTATTAGTAGAAAAGATACTGGGAGTAAGAATAATCTTGGTAAGCAAAACAAGAAGTCTTCCAGAGGTTTCTTGAGGAAGAAAGCTAGCTCATTAACTGAGAGGAATATATCAGTTTGTTTGTTTATAATTATATTCTCAATCTTAATCTATTTCGTTTTTAACTCTCCTACTGAAAATAGTTTTACACTTTCCATAATAAGGTTGCTTGCAGCTTTCACTGCAGCTCTCGGCACATGGCTATTTCCAGGAGAGTTATATTTGGAAGGCCAGATCTTTAAAAACATTTATGTTAAAGCTGTTAGCGCATTTGCTATGTTTGTGTTTGTATTCTTTTTGTTTTATAGCTTGCCAGCTCAGAATGCTGGTTTTGTTGACGATATACCACCATATCTCATAGGTAGTGATGGAGATATCTCCTACTCGGTATTTCAAGAAGCTTTTGAAGAAAATGGTGGACAAGATATTCTTGGTTTTCCAATCAGTAACGTTTATAAAGGTGACCGTAGTGCTCTTATTCAAGAGTTTTCTGGCGGCACCGATGAAGTTGGAATCTTAATTAAGCCGTTGGAATCTCATAAAGCATTTTGGGTCGGTGGTGAGTTTTGGCTGAAATTTGAAGCTGCTGGTGTAGGCAACCCTACTCTTGGGTATCCAACAACAAATAGGTATCCGACTAATGATGGTTGGCGTCAAGACTTCGCTAGAGGCGGAGCGATACTGCAGTTAGATAAAGTCGCATTTCCTGTTTTTGGGGGAATTGGTGTGCATTATCTTGAGGAAGAAAACGGTGAACTTGGGCGATTAGGGTTTCCAATCAGCATAGAAGAGCAGCAAGAAATATCTACAACCATTCATCAGAAATTTGAAAATGGCTATATCCGATACGGTGATGGGCCGACACGTACTGTTATGAATTCTGATAAATTATAAGCTGCTCTAGGCGAATTAACCGGCATCTATCGTGTTGGTTGAGCTTGGAGCCTTCTATGTTCTAACTCCTAATCCGTATAAATGAGTGCTGCTAAATCTGTGCATAGAAGCTCCCCTTCTAACGTGTAAACACAAGCGCCTGCGGCGAATCCTGGCCCCATGTCACCATAGTGTTGATTGTATCGATCTGCAGGAATTGTGTAGTTTCCATATTGTCTCTTATTAAGATCAACAACAAAAATTTCAGACCCTTTTGGGGCAGTTGAGCGTGCCCACGTCATGTTGCACTTAGGGGAGTATCGAAGCTCAATATGAATATCTTCTACTTGCCTTTCAGCCTTAGTTTGAGGCTTTCTATCACACTTTTTTTGAATAGGATCTTTGTTAAGACAAGATTCTGGTTCCTGAAAACAGGGATGTACTATATTTAGGAAGTTCGCTAAGCCAATAGTGCTTAGGATGCTAACGATAACAATGACTACTAAAACTTCAATAAGGGTAAATCCTTGAGCTTGAAGCTGTGTACATTTTGTTAAGTGAATAGCCATAAGTAAACTTAGTTTTGAATCGTTAATTCCAAATCCTAAAGCTTGCTTGGATCAACTCCCAGCTCTCTTAACTTTTCCGCCAATCGATCAGCCCGAGCTTGCTCTTGATCAACCTGAGCCTGGGTCTGATCAACTCTTTCCTCTGGTGTCAGTAACCGATTCCCATCTTGGTCATACCAATAGAGCCATTCCCGCTCTCGTCCCAGATAAGTACCCCGCTCACGTCCCAGCCCCAAACCAATTTCAGGCAACCAAATCGGTCCACCTTCCAAAAGCTGATAGGTGCCATCCACCAGTTCATAAACCTCTAGCGGCTGTCGCTGCCGACGAGCTCGCGTGCTGCTAGATGGATTTGGCAGATAAACCGCATAGTAGGGAATGCCCAGATCCGCATAAATGTCCTTTTTACGTTCGTATTCCCCACCATAGGTTTTAGAAACCACCTCCAACGCCAAGGTGGGAGCAATATTGTCCTCTTCCCACATCACATAGCTGAGGCGACCCTCTTCGCCAATAAAGCGTTCCACCCCTAAGCTTAGGAACCCATCAGGAACAACCGCAGGTGTTGATGGCGCATAGTAAATCCCCATATCCACACCAAAGAACCAGTCCTGACGGTCAGGCCATGCCATTGCCAAAATTGCCTCCAGTAGATTCGGGATTAAATTCTGTAACTCGTTATCCACAGGGGTATCATCTGAGTCGGGCAACTCAGCAGAGGAAGGCAGACACTGCTGCTTAGGGTCATACTGTAAAACCACTGGTCAAGTTCGATTAGACCGACAATAGAGCTATTGTAATGCGATATCTATAGAGCAGGGTGACAGCGCAACTTAAGCCTGTTTGGCTTTGCTGAGTTGCCGTTGTATCAGACATTCTTGAAAGATGTAGTGGAGTGTGCCAAGGACAAAACCTTGTTGTGCAAAAGATATCCATTCCATTACGGTAACTTCATGGCATTCACATCAGATGACTACGAAAATACCATTCTCTAATTGAAGTTTATTGTCAGTGCGCTCATAAATTCAGAATCATAGTTATGGATAGACGTAAGGTCACGTTGAGGTTGTTGGGATGTGGGTTGATTGCTGGGCTGACTGTACTAAACTTACGCCCAGCCATGGCATTTCATAATGAAATTGAAACCCTAGATGCTTTAGCACCTGGCCCTAATAATTTTTCGGGCCATGGGGGTGATGTGATCATGATTCGTGCCCAGAGTGCAGGTGGTAATACCACCTGTTTTCCGGTGGTGACTCCTACAGAATCTTTGTTGCCCATGGGGGAGGTTAAGCGAACTGCCAGTGATAAAACCTATATATTTGAGGTTTATGAGGATGGTACCTATGAGTATAGTCTGCCAACGCCTCTAGATGAAACCGGGAGTTGTTCCATAACTGTAGGTTTGGCAACACGTTATGAAACATTAATACTTGAAGCTCAGGAGCTAGAGCGTAATAGTTATTGGGTTGTTTCTGAAGAAGATACTGCTAAATTCCTTCAAAGACAACAAGATACAATGGCACTTTACCAAGAAGCAATTGATTTGGAACCAGAATATCCTGATGCATATAAGCGAGTGTTAGAATTGTTGTTAGAGATTAATGTGACTGATTTTGATCTGGAACAAGATGGGCTGGATGAGTTAGGCGAGATTTTTCTGCATTGGCCAGACTCAGCGCGGATGACCATGATTAATCATTTAGAGGCCTTGGCACAGATCTATGAAAAGTCTCCTGACTGGCAAGAAGAGAAAGGAGATGATCCTTTATTTTTAAAAGGCTTTGCTGAATTTGTTCAGACAGGAAACGCACCTGACGTGGTGAGAGAGTTATTACTGGAAGGCCGAGGAGGTTAGGGATCATAATATAGGGGGCTATCCCCCCGTAAGTTTCTTTTTAGAGTTGCTTCTAGAGCCTGGTAGACTTTGGATAAAGTTCGCATTAGGCTCTTGTGGGACGATATCCTTAGCTAAAATAATAAGAACTTAGATTTGGAGCTGGGATGATGTCGTTAACTGCATCACGTTTGACCAAGTCAGTTTTGAGAATATGGTTAGCGTTACTAGCTCTGTTGAGTATTCCCTTATCTGCTAGGGCACAGCCTGATCCTACACCTGAAGACAATCCGCAAGTTCCCTATCGTCTATTATTACCCTTGCTACAGCCCTATCCTCTATTTGGAGAGACGGTACAGTTACACATTGGCAATGATGTTCCAGATTTACCAACTGAACTACCAGTACCTACTGCTGGAGTGCATCAATGGACTATGGTTACAGCACCTTATCACTTGTTATTTTTTGAGGTAGATGGAGAATACTCGCAAGTTGAGTCTGACTATTTAGAAGACTTGCAACATGCTGGATGGGAACGCTGGATGACGCCTGAGTTAGAACCCGGCCTGGAGATCACCGATACGGAAGATAGCGCTACTACTGGTGCACTAGTAATTTCTATTACCTTTGGTAGACCGAGTGAACCTTTGCCAGAGTCAGAAAAACAACAAATATTTTGCAAACAAGGAAGTGATATTCAATTATCGTTTAATACTTTTCAAAGCAGTTTAGATACCACTAAGCTCAGAGTTACTCTGATTTCTACACAATCTGGCTTTGCATGTAATTCTGAGAAAGACTCGTGGGCTGAGTCCGAGAGTACGTTACTATTCGAATCTGATATTTCAGAGCTGTTGCCAGAATTATCACTATCCCCCCCTAACGATGCACAACTTGAATTTTTAGATAGTAACGGTGGTAATAATTATTTAGACACACAGACCAAGATTCAGACAACTTTATCGTTAGGGGCACTAACGGCTCACTACTCAACCCAAATGCGCCAGCAGGGTTGGAGCCTGCAAAGCCGCAGTGGTAATGATCGCTTGCAGTGGTCTGTATGGTCTCAATCAGTTGATTCCGAATTACCGCAGCAAGCGACAGTTTATCTGTTTGCCACAGAAGAACCCGAGCACTATATAGGAATGTTTGGCCGGAGACACAGCTCGCAACAAGATTTTTGGCCCGATCTTGTTACTGATAATATTCCAGATGGAGAAATCCCTGAAAGTACAGCCCTGGGAATCTTGAAAGATATGGGGCAACTCTCTGACAGTGAGGAAATTGAGTTATGGCTGAACCAGCTGCCACCTGCCTTTTCTGATAACTTACCTGTTCCTCCAGAAACGGTTGTTTTAGGGGGTACATCAGATGTTGTAAAAGATATTGCGATATTAGAAACCTCACTACACCCCGGACTAATATCTGACTTCTATCGTGAGTCTTTGACTGAAGATGATTGGCAGATTCGTGAAAATGTTCAATTGCCTAGCTTTAATTTTGGTTTCGAGTCTTCTAGATTTTATTCTTGGTTTCCTCAATTATTTTGTCATTCGAACGGAGTAGATGAGCTTATTTTACAAATTCGACCTGTTCAGAAGGAAGCATCAACTATTTACCTTGAGCGCCATGCCATTGGTTCGTTATCTCCTTGTAGTAGCGAGGATCAGTTTTACGTACCTAAGTTTTGCCCAAATTAATGGCGACTTGCTCTGAGGAGAGAAGGGTTTCCAGCCCCCGTATCCAAGGTCTGACCAGAGAATCCGCTGCATTGATTAGAATTTCAATTAAGTACCCCTGTGA
>NZ_JASATU010000035.1:0-100049 GCF_032906605.1 Leptothoe sp. LEGE 181152 | reverse complement strand
CTAAGGCTGATGAGTCAGGGAGTAGATGCTGTAGAAAGTCCATGATGGGATGCACGTGAAGGCCAATCCCTATTTACGGTTTGCCATCCCATTCGGATCACCAAAAGTCGCCAAGAGCCCGAAGTTGACTGTGAATTAGGTGCCGAAGTGAGGCTCTTGGCCGCTTTTGGTGATCGCGCTACCTGAAACTAGACCATCTCCCAAAAAGACTATCGATTCGTCAAAATCAGTCGCTTGGCCAATAAGTCTAGTCCCGCTCGCCCAAACATTTGTCGTTTCAGCATTTTTAATCGATTATTTTGACCTTCTACCGGTCCATTGCTAACGTCTAAGGTCAAGCCTGCCTTGACCGCATCATAATCCTCTTCTAACCCTTTTGAAAAACTCTGAAATGCCTTTATTGTGGTGTTCTTGGCCTTCTCTAACCAGCTATCTAACTGATCAGGAAGCCGTTGTCGGACAAGGTTTAAGAATCCCTGAGTGAGCTGAATCGTCTCGGATAACTCAGCGTGTTGAGTAAGGCGCTGCAACAGTGTTTTTTGCTTGTCAGTTAATGTGTCTGGTTGCTGAAGGACTAACCAAACGGCTCGCCGAGCACTTAGGGGCTTCTGGGGCTTGATGGTCATCTTTGGAGCTGGACCTCGACCTGGGAGATCCTTCAATGAATCAGGATTGGGAAGTCGTTGTGGCTGAGTCAATCGTAACGTATGGGTATAGGGTGCCACGGTTTCATAGGTCCCTGAATACCCAAGTTGTTGAATCTCCTTAAAGAGTTGTTTAGTGTGTTGACGTCCTTGGCTCCATTGATCGAGGAGATAGGGTTTGTAGGGGTCTACAATACTCCGACATTGTCGGCTGGACGGCTGCCATTCTGGAAACGTCTCATGAGATAGGTAGGTATATACGGTACGCTTCCCCATTCCCAGGTGATAGGCAATGTCTTTAACTTTGTAGCCTTGTTTTCGTAAGCTGTGAACCTGTTCATAGTTGTTTAATCGTTCAGCTCGCTTTTGGGCCGTTTTTCGTTGTTGAGCTGTTCGGGGAGCTGAGTTTTGTGCTTCCAAGACTTTAGATACGATAACACCCTCGGCTTGAAGCTGTTCTTGCTCAACCTGTTTTAGGATTTTTGAATGCCCCTTTAAGGCCTTTTCTAGTGTCTCTTCGAGATTGTGTAACAGATGAAAGCGATCTGCTACTTGAATGGCATCGGGAGCGCCCTGAGTCATCCCACGTTTGTAAGTCTTGGAACGGTCCCGTGACAAGATTTCAGTGCCAGGATGGTCTTTCAACCATGTGGCTAAGGTTTCTGCTGTCCGGTCTGGTAAAAGAGCAATGGGATGATTCGTTTCGAGATCCACCAAGATAGTTCCATAGTGATGACCTTTCCGGAACGCAAAATCATCTACACCCAGAATCTTAGGGGTGGCCACCTCAGGTAGCGGCAAGCCAGATAGAAGACGCAGAGAGGTATTGCGACTATAGCTATACCCTACTCTGTGACTTAATCGAGCGGCGGCGGCTCCTCCCAATTCCAACCCTATGGCGATTAGGTGTTCCGTGTAACGAGTCGTACGCCTCGCCCAAGGAGCAACGATATGGGTAATCGCTCGGTAAAGATTCGTCGTTGGCAGCTGTCATTGAGACAGAAAAACTTACAAACCTCTAACAACAGGGTCAGGCTGAACTGGACTAGTGGTAGATCCCTGAGGGTTCGCTGATAGTGACTATGAACTCGTCCACTGGGAGCTTGGCATAACGGACAATGTGCAATCACTTGAGTCGATTCCACTGTGATGACGAACTGTTGGGTTGTCGTATCTAAATCCCAGTGTTTCAATGCTAGGGCTGATGAGTCTGGGAGTAGATGCTGTAGAAAGTCCATGATGGGATGCACGCGAAGGCCAATCCCTATTTACGGCGCCCCCTCCCATTCGGATCACCAAAAGCGGCCAAGAGCCCGAAGTTAGTGTGATTTTGCAAATTTCACTTGCTATCTTTTACGGACATCAGTGAATATGCATATTTTGAAAAAGCTTGATGTATGTTTAAGGAGATGTCTATAGGCTACCGATTGAGTGTGTATGAGTCTAATCAGTAGGATGACTCAATATAAGCTACGCCTCGCTTATCAACGGCCTAAAGAAGATCGTCTGAGGCGTATTGCTGTGGTGAAGCCACGGAATAACGATATTTTTATTAGTTATACTCCCCAAGATGGAGATTTCGTCAGACGTTTGGATCAGGCCATTCGTGACCAAGGTTTGGATCCTTGGATCGATTTTGATGATATTCCTGATTTCAATCATTTTTTAGATGGTGATAGTACGTATGAAAAACAAATAAAAGATGGCATTCTTGGAGCTGATGTTTTTGTCTTAGTGCTTTCTAATGCAGCACTAGGTAATGGAAAAATAATGCAAGGGCTCAGGTTAGCCCAACGCTTAAATAAACTTATTGTGCTTCTATATCAGAATTCATTTGCTGATATACATGAGCTGACTCTCAGCCTGGATGATTTACAGTACTTAGATTTGAATTCTCCGCTAGTGGGCAAGGTGTTTGAACAAGTCGCCTGCAACATTATTCATCTACAAACTTATACGAGACTTTTAGCACGGGCTAATGAATGGGATAAGCAGGGCCGTCCTCAATCGTATTTGTTGACTTTAGAAGACCTCAAAGAGGTTAAAAAACAGAAGCGTTGGATTGAGACTCATAAGCTGGGAGCACAGTTTAAATTTACTAAGATTCAAAAAGTTTTCTTGGAGACTGTGGATCGAGCCCATGAAACATCTGAGTATTTTAGTAAGAGCCCACCTGATATTTTCATTTCTTATTCTCGCAGTAACAAGCATTTTGTCGAGAAACTGAATCAATCATTAAAGGATGAGCGTTGGAAGGTCTGGATTGATCGAGATAGGATCCCTGTGGCTGCTAATTGGCGAGATGAGGCAGAAGAGGGGATACGTTATGCTCATACTGTTATTTTTGTTGTTTGTCCTGACTCTCTTACTTCTAAAAATTGTCAATGGGAGTTTGAAAAGGCTAAAAAATATAAAAAGCGAATTATCCCAGTTATTAGTTGTAATGACTATAACCGAGAGGTTTTTCAAGCTATGGGATTATCATCTGTTCAGTATGTGTCTTTTGTGAGGCATGGGCAGTCTTTTGATCAGTCGTTGCAACAATTATTAGATGCACTGAAAACCAACTTGGACGATCTGAAAGTCTACAGACAGGTTTTAGTCAAGGCCTATGAGTGGTCTGATCGTGAACGTTCAGATAGGTTTTTGATGGGGCGTCACGAGTTTAAAGAGGTACAAGGTTGGCGTAGAAAGCGTCAATATCTTCAACAAACAGATAATCGAGAGGTTGATCTTCTACTTCCTCGTCAGCATGAATATATACAAGCAAGTCAACGTTATTTGGCTCTACAGCGAAAGCGTCAGTGGGTGATGATATCTGCAATATTGGGGATCTTTGCAGGGCTTTCTACACTTTTGTTAGCCACAACATTCAGTGAGATTAAGGCGTTAGTAAAATCCTTGGATAATCTTAAGGGGTTAGATGCCTTAGTGACTGGCTTACAGGCAGGAGAACGGGTTAACCATCACTACTTGTTTGTGAGACTTTTGCGTCCTGATTTGCAGGCAAAAGCGACAACTGTACTACATCGAACAGCCCTTAATCTTAGTGAAATTAATCGTTTAGAGGGCCATGATGGGAAAGTTTATTCTGTTGTTTTTAGCCCAGATAGTCAGCAATTAGTTTCAGTGAGTGTTGATAAAACTGTTCGTTTTTGGGGGTTGAGGAAAGAGACAGATGATCAAGGAGAATCATGTTCGCAAAATGCTACAAGATTTAATATAGATAAAGGTGGTATTCCATCAAAGGCATTTAGAACAGTTTCTTACAGCTCATATGGAAGCGATATAGCAACAGGTGATGAAGATGGAACTATCAAGTTGTGGGGATGTACTGGGCAACTAACTAAAGTCTTGTCTCAATCACATCGCGATCGTGTTAATCGCATTGCCTTTAGCCCAGGTGGTCAGTATCTAGCTTCGGCAGGGAAAGATGGCCAAGTGTTTCTGTGGACTCGATATGATGGATTTTCTACTCTGATTAATTTTGAGTATCAAGGTAAAGCACCGGTCTCAACCCTTGTCTTTAGTCCTAATGGCAAATACTTGGCAGCAGCTGATGCTCAAGGATTAGTTCATTTATGGGAAATTAGCCACAATCCTGAAGGGTTACCTTTTGTCAGGTTGATCAATACTTTTCTGTATGAAGTACCAGAAAATCTCCGATATCTCATTACGTTAGTTTTTAGTCCAGATAGTTCTTTGCTAGCTTTTTCAGGCTACGGCGGTGTTGTTCAAGTTCAAAGCCTTAAGCAAGCAACTGTTCGTCGTTTGGCGGATCACGACGGTGATGTCTATCAAATTGTGTTTAGTTCTGATGGAAGAACGTTAGCATCTGCTAGTTTTGACGGCACTGTGAAGCTCTGGAATCCTCGTGGAAAGGAAGGTAAAGAATTAGTCCATACTCTTAGAGGCCATCAAGGTCCGGTGTATAGGGTAGTATTTGGTCCTCAAGATGACGTACTAGCTACAGGAGGTGCGGATGGGATTGTGCGTTTGTGGTTGCGAGATAAGGGTGTTCAAATAGAGGCTTTTGAAGGTCATGAAGATGAAATATCTAGCCTTGCTTTTTCTCCAAAAGCTACGCTTGGTTATGCATCGGTATTAGCCTCCGCGAGTGATAGTGGCGATATTCGGCTTTGGAATATCGATAGTCCAATTCAACCATTACCTCACAACAGTGATGTGTATGACGTAACCTTACGACCTGATGGCAGAATGATTGCTTCAGGTGGGAGGAAGACTGTTAGAGTATGGCGACCTGATGGTACTCCACGATTTCATATTGCATTTGGACAAGATAGCAAAGTACTAGCAGTGGACTATAGTCCCGATGGCAGGATACTGGCAGCAGGTGGTTCTAATGGCCAAATCAGGCTCTGGAAACCAGATTTTGACACAGAGAAGCCGATACAGGTCTTGGATGCCCATTCTGATCCGATGGATGAAGAGTCTAGTTCGGAGGAAGTTTTAGATTTAGCCTTTAGCCCTGATGGTCAGTGGTTAGCTTCGGTAGGAACTGACAGAACCCTAAAACTTTGGAGATTTGAGGGTGAGCAACTTTACCGATACGTAACACTGGAACATTCTAACGATGTGACTGGTGTTGCATTTAGTCAGAACAATCAGCAATTGGTTACTAGCACTCGTGCAGAAAGTGATGCTGTTGGCAGAGGAATTTATCTATGGCAAATGCCTAAAAAAGGAATATTGGGGGAGAAGCCGAAACTGCAATTGCTAACTGAAGAAAAGCATGAAGGCAGTGTATTAACGGTTGCGATTCAACCTGCTAAGGATGGCATCATCGCTTCAGGTGGCAAAGATGGCAAGATTAATCTTTGGAGTGCCTCAGGTGAATTGATTAGAACTCTGAATGAACATACTGATCCAGTAACTAAAGTGAGCTTTAGTGGTGATGGGCTGTTTTTGGCTTCATCTAGTCAAGACGGTAGCGTTAGGCTCTGGACAGCCCAAGGGGATTTGATTTCAGTATTGGAGCGCCATAAACGAGCTGTATCGAGTGTTGAGTTTGCTCCTAAAAATAGTGATCTTTCTCCTAATGGCAATGAGTTTATAGTTTCATCGAGCTCAGATGAGGATGTTCTGCTTTGGGAGCTATGGGACTTATCTAAGCTAGAGATAAATGAGCGCAATCAGAATCGTGCACTACTCAAAATGCTAATTTCAAATGGTTGTCGGCCCGCAATGCCTTTTTTAGAAAGTCGCTATAGCAAAGATACTCAACAAAATATTGCGGAGATGAACACTTCTGAAAGAGAAAGCTTAGGGGAAATCAAAAAAATCAAAGAATTTTGCGATCGCATCTTGCCCAATAAAAAATCAGAAGCCCGTTAACTCTTAGGTTCAAACCCTAGGATGCTCTACAGCCTGAAGGATCATTGACAGGATCATCACAGAATTCATAAGAATTCACCGCTAGATCCTGTACTTCATTGGTGCTGATTACCTGTATCCCTTTGGACAACATAGGAAGCACCAACGTGCTAGACAATACAGCTGTATAAATCCAAATAGATAGTTTCATGGTGATGGTCCTGCATAACTGCCTACTGCTTGAGAACTCTTCATATCATTTCTATTGAAGCACTAATTTTCCGGAGGGAGCCTTGCTACTACGGACGCTTTCTGTGGTGTCATATTAGTTCTAATGCGCTATGGCTAAGTTTTGTATCGAGTTTACTTGGGCTAAAACGGTAAGCAAGGGCGTATTCTGGGATGGGTTTAACCTTAAACGTTCATTGGAGTAACACGTCGAAGCCTTTACAACGGCAGTCTGTAAATTCTGAATTTTTATTAAGTATACAGGCCATTATACTTTCGTCTAAGTGGCGTACTACACTTCATCGATAATCATTGGAAGTTTTGGTTGTCCGTGATTTTTTCTTCAGATATATCGCCATTATTGGTAGGAGAACTATCTTTTTTATGTGTGGCGTGTGGCGAAGTATGAATAGTATTGCATTATGTAGCTAAATGTCTAATCTTTCAGTAAGCCATAGTAATCAACTATCAGTAAAATTAAGGTGGTGTGCCTTACTAATGGTTATCTCTTGGCGATTATGATCTCTTTTGTCCAAAAATCGATTCGTCAATTAGTTGAAAGACCCTCTGAGCAGTTTGAAGTTGGTCCAGTGAAGTTGGTTGTTATTCAGCCAACAACGTTCTGCAATCTTGACTGTGACTATTGCTACTTGCCAGATAGGCATCTCAAACTAAAGTTTTCGCTAGATTTACTAAACCCACTATTTGAGAAGCTTTTCAAGAGCGACTTAGTTGATAAAAGTTTTACTGTGGTGTGGCATGCTGGTGAGCCTTTAACGATGCCAGTAGAATTTTATGAAGAAGCGTTTAGCCGAATTGAAAAGATAAATACCCAACTGAATGCTGAGCCCGTCAAGATCAGGCATGGAATTCAAACCAATGGAACGCTCATTAATGATGGTTGGTGTGATTTATTCAAGCGTTATCATGTCAACGTAGGTGTTAGTTTGGATGGCCCTGCTTTTTTGCATGATGCTCATCGGGTAACTCGAAAAGGGCTGGGTACCCACAGTGGTGTAATGCGGGGTGTTAAATTGCTGCAGGAGAACGGAATTGGGTTGCATGTGATAGCGGTCTTGACTAGTGCATCGTTAGATTACCCTGATGAAATCTTTGATTTCTTTGTTGAGAGTGGGATTCGGCATGTTGGATTTAATGTTGACGAAGAGGAGGGTGCAAATGAGACGTCTTCTCTGGAGGGGGATGAAGCACTAGCTCGATATCGAGCTTTCATGACAAGGTTGCTGGAACTCACTAAGCAAAATCCAGAAGCTTTAAAGATCCGAGAGTTTGAGCAGACTCGCAGTATTATTGTTGGAAAAGCTGACATCACAAAAGGGCAACATGTTCCTTTTACAATGCTTAATGTTTCCTATAGTGGAGATATATCGACTTTTTCTCCTGAGCTGTTATCTATGAAGAGTTCAGTTTACGGAGACTTTGTGTTTGGTAATGTATTACAGGATAGCTTTGAATTAATTTATAAAACACAGAAGTTCCAGCAGATAAATTCTGATATTCAAAAAGGAGTCGAGCTTTGTAAATCACAATGCCAATATTTTTCCGTATGCGGGGGAGGTGCACCCTCTAACAAATACTTTGAAAATGGCTCATTTAATTCGGCTGAAACTATGTACTGTAAATTTTCGAAGCAAATTTTGACGGATATTATTCTCCATGATCTTGAGCAGGGACTTGGGCTGGTAAATAACTTCTTAGATTAGCACTTATAAATGTGAAGTCCATTGACTTGCTAAGTGAGGATATTTGTTGGAGAGCTTGGACAAATAAGGGGTGAGGGAGTTGTCCCTAAAGTACCTAACTGCAATTTTAGTATCTAGGAATCATCTACTAATGCATAAACAATATGGCAGGAAACCTCCAAATGCTCTCTTCATCGCACTTTTGGGCTTAGTGATGTACTTTTTGCAAAGTAAACCAGTCCAGGCTTTCGGTGTTTTAGAAGCTGATGAGAGGCTTTTAACCATTGAACAAAGAGTTATGAGAATTCGCCAAGAGGTTTTGAAATCAGTTGATGCCAAATCTTCCTATGCGAAGATGAATAACGAACAAGACATCCTGCATGCCCTGAATAGAGGGACTCAAACTTCTCAAACAGATTGGAAAGATTGGAAAGATTGGAATGATTGGAAAGATTGGAATGATTGGAAAAACGATTGGAATGATTGGAAAAATGATGGGAATGATATGCAACAGACATCATAAATTGCTCGATTCCTGTAATTCTTCTGTTTTAGCAATCTTCTAGAGTTAGGATATAAATCAGTGTTGCTAACTTTCGTGATGTGTATGTCTAATAAATTTTGATAATTACATCACTATTAGGTTGTGTAGCTCTTAAATCAGCTGTAAAGTCAATGTTTGATAGCAGTCAAAATGTGTAGGTGTCTAAATTTTCATAAGTCTTACTTATGAAAAAACTCAGTTTATTATCCTTTCAAAGAATGTTTAGAGGCCTCTTGCAATGCAAGAAAAGGATAATTGGTATGACATTAGATAAAATGTCATAGGTTAATTGTTTTTCTTAAAGCTTTTTAGTCTAATTAACGTGTAAGCTCTTGATCGGACTATTCTACTAGACAAGTAAGAATATATCCTTGAGAGGAGAGCATCAAGGTTAGTCTAGTCCTACTCTGTAAGCAACTTTATTCCTTATTATAGAGTTGCTGCCTATGAGTTTAATGTAGCAGTTCTTTGTAAGAACTTGTTAAGTTCTGAGTCATTGATGAGAATAAGAATATAGGTCGAGGTCTCAAAGCGTTTTATGATACCTATTCGCGATAAGCTTTTTAGAATATTCGACAAGATGGTTGCTGCTTGTGCAGCAGCGGTTGGACTCACGTTCTCTACCCCTGTACTTGCAGAGAATATAGCGTTTGATTATCATCAAAAAAAGTTAGGTGTCCTATCAATAGAGGAAAGAGTGGAGTCAGTTCGGTCTCAGTTGAGCCAACGGCAGCTTGATGGAGTGTCTGAATCAAGCTTTGAAAAGTCTGAGAATCTAAGTAACCAGGTGCTAGAGCCAAAAAGTTCGCGAACTGCAATATCTCAATGGAGAAATTATTGGAACGACTGGAACGACTGGGTTAATTGGCGTGATTGGCGTGATTGGAACGATTGGAGTGATTGGAGTAATTGGCGTTTCTGAATAGTGGATTATATTTTTACATCTAACCTTAGGATTTTTGTATTTGCTGTTTTGTATTTAAGAAATTCAATTTTTGTAAAACCTAAATAAGCAAGGTTTTACTTTGGACTTACCCATGGAGTTTTACTGAATAGGCTTAATTAGAAATAGTAGAGCCTTTGATATATAAAGTTTTAAGAGCAACAAAAAGATCATCTAAATGCTTGTCTGAGAAGGTTTTGAGTCGATTTTACCCCTTCTTGATTCCAATGTGAGTTTATTAAGGAACTTTTTTGGAAGCGATAGGTGTTGCTGAACATACTGTCAGTGCTTTTTCAACTTCAGGGCGATTGTAGCTAAAGTCTTTTAACCATTGACAGCCGCGGTCTAGTAGACTGTCCAGCGTAGAGTCAATTTCCCACATATCCGTCTGTCCATTATCCGAAGTGATGAGTAAATGTGACTCATCGGGTGAAAATCTAATACTTCGGACAGCCTCATTGTAGCTATACTCAGCAAATAACTGTTTCCTTATATCTGCTAAGCCCTCATTAATACTCCACAATTTAACGTTGCCATCTTCTGAGGCTGTCGCAATCATTTGATTTTTGGAGCTAATTTCTATGTCTAAAATGGAATCAGTATGAGCTCTGAAGTTTTTGACTATGATTTTCCTTGGCTCTTTTTGGGCAGTTAGATCTATAACAACAATACTTTCATCTGCTGAGGCGGTTACTAGATACTTATTATCTGGTGTGAAAATCAGATCTAAAATTGGAGATGAATGCACTTCAAAGTCTTGCAGTACTTTGTTCTTGTTATCATCCCAAACTGTAACTTGACCGCTTGCTCCACCAGCAGCTATATATGTGCCATCGTCATTATACTTAACAGTGTGTAGGGCTTTATCGTTTGTAGATAGCCTGCTTTCAACTAAATTTCCATCTAAATCCCAGATCCTAACAGTTCCATCAGAAGCGTTAACACTAGCTATATGTTTTTTGTTTGGGTTAAAGTCAATGTCCCAAATATTAGTTGGCTTATCAAACTTAATTCTTCTATTTATCTTCTTTTGGAATATATCAAAGATAACAATTGAGCCATCTGCTGAACCTGAAGCAACTAGCTTTCCATCCCGGCTGAAATGGACGCTGTTAATTTGACGTTCATGTAAATTGAAAGATGCTGGCGTCGCTTTGTCTAACATTTGATCAATTAACAACGGAGAGTTTTCTGTAAAATCCCATATGTAAAGACTGCCATCTACAGCCCCAGCAACAAGGTGTTTGCCTGTAGGACTGAATTGTATAGTCCGGAAAGTGTTATTGTCTTTTTTAGTAAAACCTGCTACTTTTTTGTCACTTATGTCCCATGTGAGCACACTACCATCCTCTGAGGATGTTGCCAGAATATGACTTTTTTGTGGATCGGTGTTAAAGCTAACACTTAAAACTTGATTAGAATGCCCTTTAAGTTTATGTACTTGTTGACCAGTTTCAAGATCCCATACGCGAGCCGTTTGGTCTGCTGCTGCTGTTGCTAAATATTTTCTATCAGCACTAAAACTTACGCCCAATAATGTTTGTCCTTCATGGTCAAAGCTAGTACTAGAACCATCTTTTACACTCCAAATATGAGCATTGCCGTCTGCTGAAGCAGTTGCGAAGAATTGGCCTGTAGTATCAAAGGTAATGTCAAGTACATCAGCTGTACTGCCATTAGATAAAGTTTGAATTTTATTACCTGTTAAGTCCCATAATTCAACTTTGCCATTGCTTGAAGTAGTTGCAATCTTTGTACCCTCAGGGTTAAAGCTAACATCAAAAATAGGCTTATTTTGATTGCTTAAAGTTATTGGATTATTATGTCGATTCCCTAACTTCCATAGCTGGGTAATTCCTATATCAGCCTCTCTATCAGCTGATATTATAGATACTATTGCTATATATTGATTATCAGGACTCAGACTGATACTACGGATTCTGCTTTCTTGCTGCTCGACTGGTAACTCTTGTATTAAATGACCGTCTGGATTCCAAATTTTTACGATGTTGTCTGCAGATGCGGTCGCTATAGTTTGTCCATCCTGACTAAAACTTACGTCTATAATCGGTGTCTGAGAAGCTGGGAATTCAACTAATTTTTCTCCTTGCATATTCCAAAGATGTGCTGTCCCACTTCGGGAGGTGGTCAACAATTCATCTTTGTTGGGCCTAAATATAGCTTTATGAACAGGGCCTTCATGTCCGTGAATTTGGTTGATTGCCCTAATTTCATGAAGCACTTGCTGTAACACATAGTATGGGCTATAGGTAGAAGTACTATTCGATGATTTATCTCTAACTAGTTTCTTCGCACGCTGCACATACTCCATGGCATTAACAAGTGATGACAGAGGATCAGATTCAACTTGTTGCAGCATTTGCAAAGATTCTCTCTCTAACTCAGCTTTCTCTGATTGTAGAGATACATCTTGATATTTAAAATGTGCATCGATAGATACTAGAGTAATAGCAGTGCCGATAGCGATTGTCGAGGCAATAATGACTCTACGAAAAAGCCTCTTGGCTTGTTGTAGGTCTATTTCAGTTTTACGTCGTTGTGCTTTTTCCGCTTCTAATTTCTTGTTTATTTCTTTGAATGCATCTCTTTGTTGTTCAATCTTCTGTTTCTGTATCTCGGTTGCTTGACGTCGTTCTCTTTCTTCTTCAAGTTTAGCTGTCAATTCACTGATACGAGGTGTCTGCTGACGGCGAATATAAGATACTAAGTAATCATGCACTAGTTGATAGCGACTAGCTGGTAATGAAGGCAATAGGAATACTAGCCCTGATTTTACGAAAATCTGCAATACTAGGTCTAGCTTATTAGCCTCGGTTGCTAAATTCCTTGCTAAAGACCTTAAGGCACTTTCTAGCTCGTCCCTGGTTTTAGGGGGACGAGTCTCATTCTCATCTGTCAAGAGATATAGCACTAAATTGGCAGCCTGCTGATTTTCAGGCCCGCAATCTTTAATGACTTCTTCTAGATAACGTTGAACTAGAGAAGATTTTGGCCCTTTTTCATGATATTCATCTAGTTTTGTAATGCCCTCTGTTTGAAGTTGAGCGCCGACTATTTGTAGCTCAATGGGTCTCACTTGCTGTATATCACCAGCTAAATCGTTGACTAGGGTATCCACTAGTTTTGGTTCAAGATGAAACTGAGTTCTTTCGGTGAGACTTTGGATGATCGCCTTGGCATCTTCCGGTGAGAAATTGCCAATTTCATAGCGGTGATTCGCACTCAGAATATCATTAGTGATGTAATAATCATCAGTTGCCAAATGTTCAAACTCTAGCAAGTAATGGAGATAATCTTCTCTCATTACAATAATGACTTTTGTATAGGGAATCTTGAAGCAATGACTTAAAAATTGAAGAAAAGACTTTCTCTCTTCCTGATTGGAATGGCCAATAAAAAACTCTTCAAATTGATCTAATATTAGGACGC
Organism: Leptothoe sp. LEGE 181152; assembly: GCF_032906605.1. NCBI lineage: Bacteria > Bacillati > Cyanobacteriota > Cyanophyceae > Nodosilineales > Cymatolegaceae > Leptothoe > Leptothoe sp. LEGE 181152. The sequence continues at coordinate 87,203 of NZ_JASATU010000035.1, read as the reverse complement.
TAATATATCGATACTGATTTTGCCTTAGCTGTGCTAAAACTGATGCTCCCGAGTCTAGAGGATTGGTTACGTCTTCCTCATGACGGTTTAAATTGTCACATAATTGACGACCCAAGTCGTCTATCCAATCATTGTAGTACTGTAAGGTTATGGTCAAAACATCGCGAGTTTTAATAATCCGATCACGAAGCGTAGGAATTAACCCTGCCCGTACAGTCGAACTTTTACCTACACCAGACTGTCCATGAATAATTGTCAATTTGAAGTTATCTCTTGAAATTCTGTTGACTAACTTATCAATATCTCGCTGTCGATCGGAAACAGAGATTTCTTGAGCAACGTTTTCGAGGTTAGAATCTCCAAGGATACTAGAACCCAGCTGTCGACTTGGCTGGAGTCGACTTGCACCGATAAATGCCCGTAATCCATACTGGCTTTCTAGAGACCGTTGTTCTTGCTTTGTTTCGAAAGCGCTTAGGTAGTTATGTTGTGCAATAAATAACTTACGCAACTGCTTTAATATAGAAATACAAAGTATGGGATCGGATAGCGACCTAAGAGTTTGTCTTGCCTCTTTTGAGCAAGTGGCCGCTTCTGTTAATTGACCTTGTTCCTGTAAAGCCTGCGCGCGAGCGAGCTGATAGAAAGCTCGATGCTTGCGTTGTGATACGGGAGCTAATTGAATAGACTGTAATGCTTGTTCTGCATATGACTGGGCTGCTTCCCAGTCATTGTTATGTAAAGATATTTGAGATAAAAAACCATAGTCTCTTGCAAGTCGCGCATTATTGGCTGTTGATTGACCAGACCGGTGAAGCTTCAGTGATTGATCGGTTAATACCTTTAAATTGTTCCATTGCTTTAGGCGTAATAAGACTTCACCTAACTGACCAATAAAACAAGCCACTAAATCTGAGCGATTAGCAGAATTGAAGCTGGCTAAGCATTGTTTAAAATAAGTTTCTGCTTTTTGAAGGTTGTTTTGAACATGATTTAGCTCCAGCTCAGATTTCCGCTTGTGACAAAGTCCTAGATGAAATTGGACAATGCCCTGTTTCCTTTTATCATTAAGAGCTTGCCAATGATGTAAGCAATACTGATATTTTGTGACTGCGTTATTAAATTGATTGCTTCTGTAATCTTCACGACCGATGCAGAGCTTTAAAGTTGCAAGGTTTTCTTGAGATAGTTGATAATTTAGGAATTCTAGTTCTTCTTTTGCTTTTAGATATTCCTTGATCTCTTGAGCATTCCAGGCTGACGTTAATACTGTTTCTTCTGCTGGATATTCTGTAGCGGACTCAAGAATATGTTGAAATAGTTTCTTAGAACGCTCTTGTAGAAGATCGACTAGTTCGTTAGCTGCATATTCGAAGGTAATTGGAGTTGCCCAATTATGAAAATCAGGAACTAACCTAATTATCTCGCCTAAAATATCATCAGTTACCCAAATAACTATTGGAAAACCAAAATTCTTTCTGAATTCCTCTCGTACTTGATTAGTTGATAATAGCAACTCTTCTAATTTCTCTACGGATTCTAAGCCCACAATGCATAACGCTTCAGGTGTCTGATCTGCGAAACTTTGTTGTATCCGTGTGTATAATTGCCGGGCCGTTTTAGGTAGTTCTAGAGTATGGATAGATACCTCAGATTGTTGATATAAAAGTTGTAAAATCTTGTCGCGTAGGGGAGTATAGTTGGAGCGAGCAAGCACGAGTTCAAATCTACGACCACCCGTTAGCCTAAGTGTCCTGGCTAGTTTTTCTAAAGAACGCTTATTGTTTTCTGTTAGATTAACTGAATCTTTTGCCTGGTCCATAGCTAGTAAGCTCTGAAAGGTGGATAGTCACAATTGTAATCTGAACTAGTGTTAAGCTATTTCCTGAGAGTTGAATCAGGTTTCTGAAGTCCGCTTCTTTAGGTCTTTGACTTAATGAGTGGATTTAGATCAAACCATCTACCTCCATCTTTGTCATGGTATTCAAAGACAAAAAGACTTCTCAACAGAATTTGATATCCTTTCTCTCCACTAACTTTTTTACTCTCTTCTACACCATGTAATAACTTCCATTCATCTTCGGTGATTGCCATTCTTAAACGGTCAGCGTACTCGCGAATCACCCTCTCAAGGGTAGTCCGCTTTAAGGGAGGATCTTCTTCTTGAAGGCAAGTGTAAAGCATGCCTAAAAGGTTGCGAACATGTCCACCGCTAATGTTGCAAAGTCTATCTAATGTAGTTGTGTCATCAAACACTTCTGAGATTAAACTCTGGTACTCTTGAGGGCTTACATCGGGAAAAGCTCTGGCCATAATTAACTGGCGCAGTAGATTCATTCCTTCCATACATGTATTGCCATTACGTAGACGAACTGGGACCATAGGTAGAGTTTTGGTCAGTACTCCTCCACCGAAACGATTGATCATCGTTTGGTGATCGTTAGAAAAGGTTAAAGATAGCGGAATTGTGTATACAACATGACAATTGAGCTTTCGTAATTGCTCGCCTCTATCAATAAAGAGATATTCAGGTTGAGGACGTCCTGCATCATTCACTCGATTGTCAACTCGATCCAGGCTATCAACGAGGACAACTAAGCCTTTTTTGCCTTGTAGTTTTAGTTCTTGATTGGCTTTGCCAAGGACATCTTGATTCAGTGCATCTAGAATGCTGCTTGTCAGTGGTTCAAGATATTGTCTGAGACGTCCACGGGTTTTTGGGCTTTCTTTCGTTAGAGCTGTCAGCTTTCCTAGCCCAATTGGTAGAGAGAATTCGAATTCTGAAAATTCAATAGGTGTTTGCAGAAGTTCGGACACCTCCTTAAACAGTTTTTCAAAATAAGATGGTCTAAGTTTAATGCCAATATTCTCAAGTCTGATGCTAATGCGATGGGCAATGGCTAACAGTATGTCCGTAACATCTACATCTGCTAAATCAAGATCCTGCGAGGATTCAAAATAAACTACATAAAAACCCTGCTCTTCTAAGTCAGCTTGTAGCCTACGAAGCTCGGTAGATTTCCCACAGCCAATGTGTCCTGTAAACAGCTGGCAGCTTGATTCTCCCCCAAATGATTTAAGTGCAATGGTGCGTTCAATTGCTTCGATAATTTTGCCCCCACGAACTTCAGCAAAATCAACATAATATTGCCGATCCTCTGGCTTACTGATGATTAGAGTGCGGCTGGGATCACAAGCATCAAAAAATCTAAGGAAGTCCATGTGTAGGATTTAGTTAGTTAAGGTGCCAGAAGTATTAGACGCATTGACTTTATGGTTGAGGATTACTGGTTGAAAACAGTATTTCCATTCCATATAGAATTTGTTGGACGTTGGAATCGTAATTCAGTAAAATTTTCTAGCTATATTAGCTATGACCAAGAGGCAGGTAGCTTCGGTCAGGAAAGGTTAGACGCTGTATCTTTTTATATGCTCCTCAATTTTAAGTGTTTAAGCTTTTCGCAAAAAAGAAGTTAAATTACTTTGCAAGTAAGGTTAAGAATTTTAAATGCTTGCGTAATGGAAGCCTCTGCACTTTGAGTGAATGAAGGGTTGCTTTATCTCTTAATCTGTCTTTAGGAATTTTGCTGCCAAGGTGTCGGTCTAGTAGTCCGTTTGATATATAAAGGATGGCGAGGTTGGCCCGATTGGTTGCGGGCTAGACAGTAGAACTTATGGTGATGGATGGCAAGTAAATCTAGGACATCTTGGTGTCGATTGAGTAGGTTGCCCCAATTGCCCCAGGCCAAAATCACGGCGTCCGCTGTTGCAGATGCTTCATGTAAGTAACGATTATTCTCTGGGCCAATCGGATCGTTGATTTGCTTCAAAATCGACGGTTGAGAGGTGCGATAGGCAAACAAGTTCACTATATTTAATTGGGTATATTCCCATCTTTGGGCAAATTGTGAACAGGCTCGAATGGTGGGGTCATCCTTTTCTGCATCGGCTTCACTGGGGTTGAGCATAATAAATGTGACCTGACGTAGATTTTGGCCCTCGGTTAACCATGAGCGGGTGAGGCGATAGCGATAGCGATAAGACGCGTCGAAGGTGGCCGTTCCTTTTAGAGAATTCGTTACAATCGTTAACATTGGTCTGTCAGGAAAATCAGTGTAACGTTGGTCCGTAATTGCAAACGCTTTCGTTGGCAATGAAAGCTGTGAACTCTTGCCACGAAGCGTGTTGTATACCGTTTGCTGTTTGGGTTACACCTGGTGGACGCATCTTCCGTTAAGGAGCATTATTTTGAGCGTATTTGTTACTTTAGAGCCGGCCCTGAGACGAAACTTGATAGTGATGTTTGTCGCTGGGCTGTGTTTTTGGGCTGGATTGGCAGGGCTATTGCCTGCGTTACCGTTATATATTGAGCAGTTTGGTGCAACGGGTCAGCAAATTGGGTTGGTGATGGCGAGTTTTGCCATTGGTTTATTGACGATGCGGCCAATGATGGCTCGTATAACTGATGAGCGTGGTCGTAAGCCAGTGTTATTGCTAGGGTTGATGGCAATTGCTGTCGCTCCCTTACTGTATTGGCTAGTACCTGTTTTTCCTGAAAAGATATGGCAGTTTTCGCTGGGTAGCCATGTTTGGCGTATCAAATCAGCAATTGCCTTGATGATGTTATTCAGGGCATTTCACGGGTTAAGTATTGCTGCTTTTGTGACCGCTTACAGTGCCCTAGTCGCGGATTTTGCTCCACCTCAGCAGCGAGGAGAGCTAATTGGCTATATGAGTCTTGTTAATCCGATTGGTATGGCTATAGGACCTGCCTTGGGGGGCTATTTACAAGCTGGATCAGGCTTTGCTCAGGTATTTTTTTTAATGGCGATTCTTGGGGCAATTGGATTGGTGTGCGCTGTTACGATTGCGGAGCCGCAACGAGAGAGGATACTATCGCGTCGTCAAACTGCTTTTTGGTCGTTGCTGCTGCTGCCAGCTGTTCGGGTGCCAGCCATAATTTTATTTTTGGTGGGGCTAGCTTTTGGAGGATTAGCTACGTTTGTGCCGCTATATGCCCGTGAGTCAAACTTTGCTCTCAATATTGGTCTGATTTACACAGCTTCTGCAGTTTCAAGTTTTGTGATTCGTCTTTTAGTCGGCAAGGCATCTGATCGTTATGGTCGTGGACCGTTTATTACCCTTGGACTAATTTTTTATTCAATTTCTATGATGGCGCTATGGCTTGCCCAGAGTGAAGTTGCAGTGTTGCTTGCTGCTGCTTTACAAGGTATGGGCGGTGGCATGCTAATTCCTATGGTGGCAGCTCTGATGGCCGATCGCTCAACGCCCGCTGACCGTGGCTTGATGTTTGGTCTCTGTTTAACAGGATTTGATTTGGGGATTGCGTTAGCGGGCCCAGTAATGGGGCAAATTGCTGATTTAGCTAGCTATAGGGATATTTTTGGTGTAGCTAGCTTAATGACTCTTGTAGGTTTAGTCATCTTTATCACTACGTCTAGCAAAGACATCAACCACTCAATTCAGTTCTCACTGAGAGGTGGTAGAGATGTGTATGCCACACCACATTCGACAATTTAACGAGCCTGGAGGGATTCGAACCCCCGACACCCTGGTCCGTAGCCAGGTGCTCTGTCCACTGAGCTACAGGCTCTAACAGGATTAAACTCTAACACACTGTTGCAACGCTATCCAAGATTTCTATGGCAATTTTGATTGGCACTGGCTCTGTACCCTATCAATCCAGACAGTCGTCCTTAACTCATTTGGATGGAGGTGGGGCGGCTCAAATGGTTGATGTGTCTGGCAAAGCGATGACTCACCGTACGGCTGTGGCTGAGGGGTATTTGCGTATGGCGCTTGAAACGATGGCAGCAATTCAGGCAGGTGATGTACCTAAGGGGGATGTGTTAGGGACTGCTCGAATTGCTGGCATTATGGCTGCTAAGCAAACGTCTAATTTAATTCCTCTGTGTCATCCTCTTCCAATTAAAACGGTAGAGATTTCGTTGGAACCTGATGATGAGCGACCGGGCTATCGAATTCAAGCGACGGTGAAGACGACAGGCCAAACAGGTGTGGAAATGGAGGCGTTGACAGCGGTTTCTGTAGCGGCGTTAACCCTGTATGACATGGCCAAGGCACTACAAAAGTCAATGCAGATTGAGGATATTCGTTTGCTGAAGAAAACTGGTGGTAAATCGGGGGACTATACTATTGATCCATGACATATTTTTTGGTGTTCTATGCCTCCTAAGTGGCCACGAAAACCTGATCGTAATGACCCGGCCTATCGAAAATTAGAAGATAGAATCAATTTTGCTGTGCATGTGGCGGCGTTTACGGCGTTTAACTCGGGACTATGGTTTTTTCATGGTTTTATGCCAGGGACTCTGCCATGGCTGCCTAAGTTAACGCTACCTTGGCTGGGGCTTTTGGCTGTCCATGGTGTTTGGTTATTTGCGATCGCATCCTACTCTGCACATGAGGCACCCTCAGACAAGCCATCGTCATGAATTGAAAATTTTGTTAATGCATTTTACGAACGGTTCATTTCCGTAGCCAGACCTTTTACCCTAATGCAAGAGACTTTCCTCTAAAAAGAGAATTACCATGGCATACCCCGGTGCGGCAGCAGTTATTGAAGCCTTAGCGGCGGATATTGGCGACACAGTTTACATTGATGTTGCCAAGTGGCATTTGTATCTTCGAGATACCTCGTTGCATACTACCCTGGCTGAAAAATTTTATCCGATGGTGACCGACAGTGATTTATCTGAAACTGGTGTGGTTGCAGTTTTGCAGGACATTACTGTCAAGTTAGGTGGTGGTCGTCGATCTCTTCCTTTAAGTGATTTAGTGCCCATTCAGTGTCAAGTAGATTTGCTTGACCTGTTAGAACGTCATCGCAGTGAGATATAGCTATCAATGATTTGGGTTTTCAGCTAAAAATGCGAGTCGGCTGGAGTAAGTGAATAGACAAAACTATCCATCAATTCGGACTTCGACTCCGCTCAGCCTTCATTTCTCTAAATTAGCTGGTTGAGCGGAGTCGAAACCAGCGGTGTTAGGGACGTTTACTTTCAGCTATCTACTTAGCTCCTACTGCTTGTTTAAAGTTAAGTTCCCTTCACTCGAAATAGGTAATTGATTGTTGCTGATCTTTTGGAAGATTGAAGCTGAAAAATGTTGATGCAGATCGATCTTGCCAGCTCGATGTTTCGCTTCAATCAGCAATGGCAATAGCTGCTTAAGTATGGTGTTTTGTGCGCACCTTCAATATCTGTACCCACACTGGTAATTGATGAAAACCAGTTGGGATCTCGTATCAGACAATGGTAGCCATAGGCTTCAATCTAGACCTGACATTCCATTAGATTAGGGTCGCTTGAATTGCTGTTGAATTTCGAGGTCTACCCTAGACTGTAAGGGGGCAACGTTGAATGAAAAATCGCTTTAACGCGCCTATTTGGCGTGTGTCTATTTGAGTTGTTTACCAGGATAGGGAAGCATCTGTGGACGCTAACGTTTTATCACTTTTTAATCAGCCTTTAGCTACCGTCAACGATTCAAGCGCCGATCCTTTAGGCGCTTTTGTAGCATTACTACCAAATATCGATTTTGATAGCTTGATCGCAGATATTACAGATTCTGTGAATGATGCGATCGCAGATGTTGATCAAGTCGTTGATTCAACGACTTCACTGGTGGTGGAGACTCTAACGAATCTTGGAGTTGATATTGAAACTGTCGATGTCAGCGATGTCGTTGAGGATATTGTTAACTTCATCGCAGAACTGCCCGAAGATGCGACGATTGCCGATGTTCTGAGTGATGTTGTGGACTTTTTTGAAGTGACGCTGCCATCACTATCAGACGATGAACTGTTAGAGCTGTTGACTGATGTCAGCGACCTCATTAACGAGATCGCTCCTGATCTCAGTCAACTATCAATTACTCCGTTTCTAGAGCAAGGGGTGGATTTTGTAGAAGACCTGATTGATAGCACAGGCACCATCACAATTGATGGTCCTAACTTGTCAGGAGAATTAACCCAGGACGGGATACTGCGTTCGTTCACCATCGAGTTCTCTGATGACGCCTTTGATGATCTGCTTGAAGATGCCAGCGATTTTCTAGCAGGGATTACAGGTAGTGCCAGTTTGAGTGATGGTCAATTCACAGGGGATGTCACCATTGATGGCAATGACTATACCTTGAGTCTGGACATCACTGAGGCCTTGACGGACAGCCTAACTAGTCTGTTTACCAGCGCAGAGGTGACGTTACCCTTTGCCAACGGCGTTCTCAATGTTGATATCGATACAGCCCTTGGCGACTTTGTCGGCACGATCGATTTTGCAGGGGGAGATCTCGACCTTGATTTAACAACGCCGTTTGGAGCTCTAGATACCAGCATCGAATTTCCTGAGGATGCTCAGTTTGAGCTACCCGGTGACATGCTTGCAGGGGTTGATGCTGAGCTAGATTGGAGTGCGGGTGTTGTGCGTATACCCATTCCTAGTACGCTTCTGGCTTTACCGCTTGAAGCTTTCTCTGGAGAACTGTCTCTATCGGAGGGCTCAGGGGCATTTACAGCGGGTGTTGATGGTCTGCCGATTGGTGATTTCTCAACAACCTTTGAGGTGGGGCCTCTGGCTAGCCAACTAGCAAGTGCCTTGACTGAAGATCTAAGGGGTGAGTTGACGATTGATGCAGGTGAAATTGCTGGCAATATTGTCAGCGACTTTGGGGAATTTGAAGTGGCGGCTGCCTTTGATGACCTCATCCTACAGGCCAGTAGTATAATCGATTCCACCACTGGGGCATTGACCTTACAGGATGGAATCGCATCTATCAATCTTGATACATCCCTTGGCCAACTTTCAGGCGCAATTGCTTTGTCAGCAGTAGAAGATGTTTTGACCAATGCATCTAGTCTACTGGCTTAACAAAATAAATTTTGGCTCATAAACGAGCGGTTATTGGTTCTGGAAAATATTGTCCGGCTGTCTGCGTTGGCAGCCGGATTTCTTTTATTCATGAGGCTTTCAGCATAATCAAGAAAAAAGCTTAAGCGACGTCTTTACGAAACTTAAAGAAATAACGTTTCTGAGAACGGCTAGTAAAAGTTAATATAAAACAACCTAATGGCTACCATTCGTTACACAAAAGAATTATGGGATTATTTGATTTCTTGGGCGGCAAAAAAAATCAAGGTCCTCAACCAAAAGAGGCTTATTTTTTGACCGAAGATGAAGCTAAAACCTTTGGTGACATCGACTTCATGCGGAAAGAGGTCGTAGTCCGTCGCACATTCGCTAAGAAAAAAGGTCAAGAAGAGCTGGAGAGTGTTAAGAGCATTTCCTCTAGCACTAGCAAGGCAGTAGGAGAAGCGGTTAAGCCTGCAACTGCTAGCTTTGGTGCTTCTGCTTTTAGTACTCCTGTAGCTCCTGCTCCTGCCGCAGCGGCTTCTGCTGACGTGCCTACAACTAGTGATTCTGAGTCTGCTGCATCTACACCAGCTGCCCCTGCTGCATCTCAAGAGCAAGATGTTCGTCCGGCACCTGACACCAGCATGGATATGTTCCGCAACATGGCTAAAAAGATACGCCGATAGGCTGGTCATGTGTTGATCGCTCTAAGGGCTTAGTTAGCCCTGTTGTTGAGTGATTGATTGCGTTAGTCTTCTTGGTATTTGGTCAAAGTAGGCACTTGGGTTCTCACTAACCCTGGTGCTTTTTTGATGATTGATTTTATTCACAGATAAAATTGCCATGCTGTCCCAAGCCAGTGCACCACTTGTTACTGCTTTGCAGGATTGTGCACGACGACAAGGTGCTGCTTTTTATGCCCCTGGGCATAAAGGTGGGCACGGAATATCTTCGTTGCACCAGCAGGTTTTTGGTGGTGATGTCTTCTGCGTAGATATGCCTGAACTGCCTGAACTCGATGACTTGTTTTCCCCTGAGTCTGTCATTTTAGAGGCTCAGCGGTTGGCGGCTCTAGCTTTTGGTGCAGAGAGAACTTGGTTTTTGGTCAATGGTTCCACCTGCGGCATTGAAGCAGCCCTGCTAGCCACCTGTGGGCCGGGTGACAAAGTCATTGTGCCGCGTAATGCTCATCAGTCAGTACTCTCTGGGCTGATTTTATCGGGAGCCATGCCCGTTTGGGTGTCTCCAACCTACGAACCCGGTTGGCAAATGGCTTTGGGGGTTACGGCGGATGCGATCGCAGCCACCCTAAATCATCATCCCGATGTCAAGGCCGTGTTGGTGGTATCACCCACCTATGAAGGCGTGTGCAGCGATATTGCTGCCATCGCAGCCGTTGTCCATAGCTATGACATTCCTTTGATTGTGGATGCGGCCCATGGTCCTCATTTTGTGTTTCATGCTAATTTGCCGCCATCTGCCCTCAGTGGAGGGGCGGATATGGTTATTCACTCAGCCCACAAGGTTTTGGCTGCATTTACCCAGGCTGCATTGCTGCATGTGCAAGGAACACGATGCGATCGCAACCGTTTGAATCAAGCACTACGCATCACCCAATCCAGTAGCCCTAGCTATCTACTGCTCGGTTCTTTAGATGCCGCCCGTCATCAGATGGCAACCCATGGTCGGTCACTGATGGAACGAACCCTTGCCCTGGCTAGAACGGCACGTGAGCAGTTGCGTCATAGTCCGCTACCGGTTTTGAATGTGTCTGACGGCAGCTTTCAACAAGACCTAACGCGTCTGACAGTAGATGTTTCTGCTATGGATACGACTGGATTTGCCGCCGACATGTGGTTACATGAACGGGGTGTGACGGCTGAATTACCGACATTGCACCAGCTAACCTTCATCATTAGTCTTGGCAATTCGATCCAAGATATTGAGCGATTGGTTCAAGGGTTATTGCAACTGCCTGCCACAGGTGCAGTCAAAAAAGCTCAACCCTATGTGGAAATGCCATTGACGGGGCTCTCTCCCCGTGAGGCTTTTTTTGCTGCCACAGAAGTTTGCGAAATAGATAATGTGATTGGTCGCTTAAGTGCCGATACGGTCTCTATCTACCCGCCTGGTATCCCTAGCCTCATGCCAGGAGAGCTAATTACAGAGACTGTGCTGATGACTCTACAGACAGCTCAAGCAGCAGGTGCCCATCTGAGTGGTCTGGCAGATTCCTCTCTACGAACCGTTAGGGTTTTGCAGGTCGATCATGGCTCCTCTGTAATCAGACCCTAGTCAGACTTTCAGAACAGCGCTATCCTCAGGCTATTCCAGCGTTTTAAGGCAGATTTCCATGGAGCCCCTCTGGCCCTACGCTACCCCCGGTATTCCCGATCGTTTTTTTGAGCAGCTACCTGGTATTCCCATGAGCCAACGTGAGGTGCGATTGGCCATTCTTAGTGCTCTCCGATTAGGACCTAAGGCTGTGCTTTGGGATATTGGGGCAGGCACTGGGACCATTACGGTAGAAGCAGCGTTGCTCTGTCCCCAGGGCTCAATTGTGGCGGTGGAGCGAGATGAGGACGTAGCAACCCTGATCAAAAATAACTGTCAGCGGTTTGAGATATCTAATGTCGATGTTGTCGTTGGTAATGCTCCCGACTGCTTCGACAGCCTGCCCCATACGCCTGACTCAATCTTGGTAGAAGGTGGACGAGACCTAAAACCTCTCTTAACTGACGCCTGGCATAAACTTGCGTCCCATGGTCGGCTCGTCGTGACAGCAGGAAATTTTCAATCGCTCTATGCAATTTCTGAGAGCTTTGCAGATTTACAGGTCAGAAATATAGAAGTCGTTCAAACCGGGGGTAGCCGCTTAGAAACCCGTGGCTCGAATCAGGTATTAAAGCCGATTGTGCCAATATTTATCCTAAGTGGTGAAAAGTTTTAAGGTGGATGGACTCAGTATGAATGGCTGGGTCCGTTTTAGAAATAGATCTAATGGAGTCTGTAAAAACCATGAAGATGACTTTGCACGTTACTCTTTTTGATTAAGTGGGGCTGGCTATCCCCCGACAGTCATTTGAAGTTGCTGTCAATGACTGTCCTTGTAGGTGACTTTCCTTGGGCTGACCCATGTGTTGTAATGAATCTAGGGACTATCAAACTTGATATTTCTCAATCTACATATTTCAAACCACCATCACCATAGAGCGTCTGCGCGTTTATCGACTTTGCTCGATAATTACTGTCCACTTTTTTGGGTTGCTCCATGGCAGCTAATTGGTAGTTATCTGATGTCTGAAATTTTGGGTAAAGGCAACGCAGCTTTTACTAAATGTTGTTACATAAGACCTTCGGCCTCTAGTCATGATGACCGTTGATTCTCAACCGAATAAGGCGACTGAGTCCTCGGTTGAATCTCGGCAACCTTGTTTGGATATTACCGTTGCTATTCCTACCTATAACGGTGCTGAGCGTATTCCTCAGGTGCTGGAGCGCCTTCAACAGCAGGCAGGGGTATCCGATCTGCATTGGGAAGTCATTGTCTGTGACAATAATAGTTGCGATCGCACCGTCGATGTAGTGGCAGATTACCAGAGTACCTGGCCTCAGGAGCATCCATTACGATACTGTTTTGTTGCGGAGCAGGGAGCAGCATTTGCTAGACAAAGAGCCGTAATCGAAGCCCATGGACATATTGTTGCCTTTCTAGATGATGACAATATTCCAGCCCATGATTGGTTGAGCAATGTTCAACAGTTTGCTGAGGCTCATCCCCAAGCAGGGGCCTTTGGCAGTCAAATTCATGGTGATTTTCAAGGTCCTTTGCCAGATGGTTTTGAGCATATTGCGTGTTTTTTAGCCATTGTTGAACGGGGTAATCAACCCCATCTATATGATCCAAAGTCTAAGATTTTGCCGCCAGCTGCTGGGTTAGCTGTTCGCAGGACAGCATGGCTCGATGCAGTCCCAGAGCGCCTATTTCTGAATCATAAAGGTAAAAATGCTGGCCTTGCCAGTGAAGACTTAGAAGCCATGCTTCATATTCAGAGGGCAGGCTGGGAGATCTGGTATAACTCCAACATGGTAGTGAATCATCAGATTCCTGGTAAGCGTCTTCAACAAGAGTATCTGGTTTCACTGTTTCGCTGTGTTGGTTTAAGTCGATTTTATATTCGTTGGTTAGGCACTAAAGATTGGCAACGCCTTTTCAAAATACCTGCGTACATAGCCAATGATTTGCGCAAACTGGCTCTCCATTATCTAAAGAATGGGCCGCGTCAGCATAATCTGACCACAGTGACTGCCTGTGAGCGAGCATTGCTGACCAGTACTGTGGTTAGTCCTAGCTTTTTACTAAAAAAAGCATCCCGAGACTTTTGGCAAAATCGAGTAGATAAGACCCAACTGCCTGAACGTCAGCAGTGGCTACAACGTTTAACAGATGCATTTGAGGAACGCCAACTTGTTCTACATCAACAGGCGATTGTTTTTCTCGACGCGTCAACAACGTTGGACAACAATCTAGCTACTCCTTGCCATCATGAAATCTTATTGCGCTTGCGTTGTCACTCTTCTGAGGAGAGATTGGTGCCTCCTGCTAGCTTTTTCCCGACGGCAGAACGTTATGGCTTGATGCGCACCTTAGACCGTCGTGTCATTCAGCAAGTTTGTAGAAGATTAGCTGCTAAACCTGTGGAGGCAACCTACTCAGTTAATTTGTCAGCGGTTAGTGTATGCGATCCTAGTTTGTCTCACTTTTTAGAAGAACAGATTGAACGTTATCAACTCAAATCTGGGAGTTTATACTTTGAGATTCCGGCTTCGGTGTGTATGAATCACCTTGCAGCAGCGACAACGCTGGTTCATTGTATGAAGGCATTGGGATTATATGTGACCATAGATGAGATTCCCGATGACTTAGAGATCTCCTCTGATCTTATGCAGTTGCCGGTAAACTGTTTGAAGCTCAGCTCCAGGATGGTTGTCTCTGCTAGCCCAAAATTAGGCGATTGGGTTCACTTTAGTCAGCAGCGTAATATTCAATTAGTTGCTAAAGGCGTGGAGACCCAAGCGATTATGGAGCAGCTTCAATCTGTAGGCATTCAATATCTGCAAGGATATTATTTATCTAAGCCAACTCCATTGACTTAAGAGGTGCAATGCTGAACTATGGTTGATTTTACGGTTGTTATTCCTACATATAACGGCGCGCAACGATTACCAAGGGTGTTGGATGCGTTGCGTTCTCAGAATATCTCTGACTCCTTTGCCTGGGAAGTCGTTATTGTGGATAACAACAGTACTGATGGGACTGCTGCGGTCATTGAAGGCTATCAACTAAATTGGCTAACGACTATGCCTTTGCGCTATGTAACTGAACCTAGACAAGGATTAGCCTATGCCCGTCAATGTGGAGTAGAAGCCGCTAACGGTAAGTGGGTTGGCTTTTTGGATGATGACACTGCTCCGGATCAAAATTGGGTTACAGCGGCTTATCATTTTGGAGCGCAGCATCCTCATGCAGGCGCTTATGGTGGCCAAATTCACGGTGATTTTGAGGTGCCGCCACCCGAGAACTTTGAACGGATAAAATCATTCTTAGCCATTAAAGAGCGAGGGCCTAATCCCCATCTCTATCAACCTGATGTGTTGATTTTGCCACCAGGTGCAGGGTTAGTCATTTACAAACAGGCGTGGCTTGAGGCTGTTCCGGCTCAGTTACAACGCACTACCCGGGGTGGAAATGATTTTGAGATTTCAATATGCATGCATCGTCAGGGGTGGGAAATTTGGTATAACCCCGATATGCATATTTATCATCATATTCCTCAAAAACGTCTAGAGAAAGAAGCATTACTCTCGCTCTCTCATACCGTAGGTAGTTGTATTTGCGAATTGCGATTAATCAATGTCAGTGTATGGCAGGTCCCTGTTATTGTCAGTCGTATATTTCTTGGTAATCTAAAACGCATAGTCAGGCATTTAGTGCAATACCGCTTTCAAATTCGAGATGATGTCGTCCTCATGTGTGAACTCGTGTTCTTTATTGGAGGTTTTTTGAGCCCATTTTATTTGTTAAGAAAAAAGCTAGCGAATCCGTCCGCATAAGACTATTGAGGTATTCCGATGCCTTTGATTTCTGTTATTGTTCCTGTTTTTAATAGTGAAAGGACGATTGCTGAGACGTTACAGTCAGTTTTAAAGCAAACGTTTGTCGACTTTGAAGTTATTGTTGTCAATGATGGTTCTCAAGATTCTACGTTAGATAAAATTGCTGCAATTAATGATCAACGCATTAAAGTCTTCTCCTATGAAAATTCTGGTGTTTCCTTTAGTCGAAACCGTGGAGTAAGTCATGCCTCTGGAGATTTTATTGCTTTTTTGGATGCAGACGATCTCTGGACTACAGATAAGCTCATGTCTCAGGTGACAGCATTACAGCAATCTCCGCAAGCAGTTGTAGCCTACAGCTGGGTTGATTGTATCGATGAAGCGGGGACATTCTTGCGTAACGGCAGACACCCAAAATATACCGGCAATGTCTATCAGAAACTGCTGCTTGGGAATTTTTTGGAGTCTGGCTCTACGCCTCTAGTACGGAAGCAGGTATTTCAAGATGCTGGCGGTTTTAACACAGCCCTATTGACTAATGAGGATTGGGAGATGTGGGTCCGTCTTGCGAAAGACTATGAGTTTGTTTTGGTTCCTGAAGTTCAGGTGCTTTATCGAATTTCTGCTAGTTCTAAATCGTTTAACTTAACCCGACATGAGCAAACCCGGTTACGGATTATTGAGCAAGTTTTTGATCAGGTGCCTGAAAACCTTCAATATTTGAAGCCTAAGTGTATTGCTAACTTCTATCGCTATTTATTGTTCAAAGTTTTGGATGCTCCAGAAAATAGTTTTGATGGGGATCGAAAAAAGTCCCTATTGGCCATTAAGTTTCTCTGGAATTGCCTAATGCATGATAAATCACTATTTAGACAACCTAAAACGTTGTTTTCTGCCAGTATGAAAATACTGCTGTTGGGAGCTTTTCCAGACCAGTCGCCACGCATTCTTTTAGAGCAGCTGAAAAGCAGTTATGTGAGGCCTAATGCTAATTAGTTATTGATCCAATAAAAGTATGTAGGGTTCTTTATGGCGATAGTTAAAAAACGGCTCAAAATTTTACTGTATGGCAATGTTTTTGGAGCCTATCGTTCTCAAAATCTGTTTAAATATCTGTTGGATTCGGGCTATCGAATATCGTTTATATCGCCTGAGTTTTTCTATGAGCTGGGTGAAAAAAAAGATCTGCTCACAAAAGCTCTACGTATACTTTTATCTAGTTACTACTTGGTTGACTTATTTGTTCAAGCAGCATTAGCGGATGTTATTTATTTACTGCCCCTAAATAGTAATCTAATTACTCCAGTTATATGGGCTAGCCGTTTGTTTAAAACTAAGCTAGTTGTTGAGATGTATATATCAGCCTATGACACACGGGTACGTGAAAAGCAAGATGTTTCTGCTGATAGCAAGTCAGCTCAGTTACTATTTGCCCATGATCGGCTGGCTCTCTCAGCAGCTGACCGTATCATTCATCTGTCACGGTATGAGTTGAGCTATTGGGAAAAGATTTTTGATATTAAATTGGTAGAAGATAAAATTGCGATCGCGCCACTATTTTGTGAATCTAAGCTAACAGAATATCAACACAATACTATTCAGGATAATTGTTTACGGATTTGTTGGTGGGGTACGTTAATTCCTAGTCATGGAATTCCAACTATTTTAGAAGCACTCCACAAACTGCAAAATAACCAGGTTAAATTTTCGTGTCAACTATTTGGTATTCCGCCTAAAGGTCGAGAATATCTGCTCAATACTTACGAAACACAGATTGAGGAACTGGGATTAAAACAAGTAGTCACCTTACGCCAAGACTTGAAATTCACGGATGATTCATTGCCACGTTACCTTGTGGAAAACTGTGATTTAGCCCTTGGAATTTTTGGCGACACTGAGAAAGCACGGGCAGCTGTCCCTAATAAGTTGATTGAATCTTTGACACTTTGTATTCCAACCTTGACGATGTCTACTCCTGCTCTTAAAGAGTTTTTTGATCCTAATGTAGATTTTTGGGCCTGCGAAGCTTCACCGGAGGTAATGGCTGACACGATCACTCAAATTTACAAGCAAACAGCCTATCAAGTTGATTGGAATAAGACAAGAAAAAAGGTTCTGCAAACCTTCTCTGTAAAGAATTATCATCAATCCATTGCCCAGGTGTTGAATAGCGTTAAAGCTGACCTTATTGGTGATAAATAGTTGTTCGCAGACATCTTATCGCCGTTAGTGATCGATAGAGGAATAAAGATTTATAAAAAGCGATTTTTAACTCTCGTAGAATTGACGAACATATTATGCATAGTCAATATTTTGGACAGCATTATTCACTTATCTGATCATGTCGCATGCTTGGTTTTAAAGTGAGGAAAGCTTGGTATATTTTCTGAAGCTATACTGCGTGACTTTCTAGGCGCTAAAGATATAAAAGTTGTGGATTACTAATAATACCAAATCCGAATTCACTAAACCCGATTAAAAATGGATAATCCTGTAGGGGCACTCCCTTGTGCGGTTCGGCTGAGCTCACCGTCGAAGCCATGCCCTTCGATACCGGGCGCTATCAGTCAAGATTTTGTATAAGAGAGAAAAAAGGAATGCTCTATGAGAAATTCAAGCAAGCTGTGAAATTTCTCTCTGAACACCTGCACCAAATCTGACGATTTCCCCAAGTTAAAAAAATGTAGTAAAGCTGAAATCGATAACTTTTATCACCTCTGGCAACATGATGCATCCAAGTTAGTGTAAGACTGCTAGATTTGAGGTGGCTCAAGATGAATTTTTGAGAGTGTGTAGTATGAAATTGAGTGTTGTGATTCCGTGTTTTAATGTCTCGGATACGCTGGGTGCACAATTGGATGCTTTGGTTCAGCAGCAATGGGACAAATTGTGGGAGACGATCATTGTAGATAATGGATCGACTGATCGCACCCTAGAAATTGCAAGAGATTATATGGAGAGGATCCCACATCTGAGGATTATTGAGGCTTATGAACGTAAAGGAGCAGCCTATGCTCGTAATCAAGGCGTGAGCGCTGCGGCAAGTGAGAGCATAGCCTTTTGTGATGCTGATGATGAAGTGGCTTCTGGTTGGGTTGCTGCGATGGGAACGGCACTGGAAAAGTACGATTTGGTGGGGGGTGGTTGCGAACTTAAAAAGCTCAACCCATCTTGGGTCATTAAGTCTCGTTTGGGAGGGCAGGAGCGTGAAATGTTAGCCGATGGTTTGTTGCACAGTAAATTATCTCCTGATTATCCTTATACGGCGAGCTGTAATTTGGGGGTTAAGCGAGAGGTTCACGAGAAAATTGGAGGGTTTGACGAAACGTTGTTTACCTGTGAAGATTTTGAATATTGTCGACAGGCTCAGCTGCAAGGATCGGGTATTAAGTATATCCCTGAGGCTATTGTTCACTATCGCCTACGCCATTCGCTAGTAGGAATCTATAAACAAGCGTACTCCTATGCGCACTGTCAAGTCTTTCTTTATGAGAGATATAAAGCAATTGGGATGTCACCTCGACCTTTATCGAAAAGTGTGATGGCGTGGCGTTTACTGATTAAGGGACTGCTACAAATTCGTAGTAAAGCTGATCTGGCTGTATGGTTTTTTAGTTTTGGTTGGCGAGTAGGCCATGAGGCAGGCAAAAAACAATACTTGATTCATGCTGGGATAGATCAATAAAATGTTTAGCAACAGCCTGCCCGGAACAGTTCTTAGGATATGACCGTGGATATCATATCCATATCTTTTGGCTTACTATCATTGTTGATTTCTGGACTGGTTTTTGAAGTATCAAGAGCTATTTGTATTGTCTTGCCCAGTTGTTGAATGTAAGGATCTTCAAACATTGCTGGATGTGGGCAGTCAACATCCCAGATATAGAACTTTCCTTTTGATACTAAAGTATCCCATCCAAATAATAGCTTTTTGCGATCTTGAACGGGACCTAGATTAGCCTTTAAGGACGCTAATGATGAAGGAGGATGCTTAGGTACAAAGCTTTGCTGCAGAGCTAAGAAGAAGTTGATATTGCCAGTGTAGGTCTTTGGAACATAGTCCTTCTGAGCTCGCAGAAAAACCTCGAAGAACTCGTCCTTGATCAGTCTCTGCTTAGCTAATGAATGATGTGTATTGTTTTGAGTATTAGTTATAACTGGTGCTAGTTGGTCGGTAGCTATCTCACCTTTATTTTGCTGCTCTATATTTTGGGTAGCTGTTGTCAAACCCTTGATATTTATTAGTTTAGAGCTTATTTGACTCAGCTTTCTGCCAACATACCGCAGTTGCTCTACCAAGGTGTGTTTACGTAATTCGTCTAGATGATAGTTAAATGATACTCTCAGATGACGTAGGTAGTAAATCCCTGTAAACAAGTAATAACTGCGATCCCATTGGTGGTGACGGTAGGTGGGACGATGAAAATAGTATCGTAGCCGGTTAGTAAAGTGATTTTCCAGTTGAGGATGTGGCGTGTCTAACAAACCTAAAAATTCAACAATATCACCTTGGTTGGTGAGCTGCTGTGCCATTTCAAAGGCAACAATACCACCAGAACACTGCCCTACTAATTGATAAGGTCCTTGAGGCTGCTTCTCTTTAATTGCCTGAATGTAAGCGCTGGCCATGGCTTCAATTGACGGTAATGGTTGTTGTTGGCCATCTAGTCCAATCCCTCGTAGAATATAGACTGGCTGTTCATTATCTAGGTGGGCAACAATTTTTACCGTGCTTAGAATGTCACCATAGCCACCATGTACGATGTAGAGAGGAAGCTTACTACCACCAACTTGTCCAGTGACTAAAGGATGCCATGTCTGATCTTGATGCTGATTAATCTTGCTCGCTAAGGTTGCTATGTTGGGTGCATCCAGAAGTGTTGATATCGGTAAACGCTTGCCCAAGATTGTCTCGATATCGGTAAACGCGTTTACCGCGAGTAAAGATGTGCAACCTAAGTCAAATAGATTATCGTTGAGACTCACTCTATCAATCCGTAAAACCTTACTCCATATCTCACTGAGTTTTTTCTCTATGGTTGTTTTGGGCTCACTCCAGTTATCGTCATGGGCGCGTTTTCTCTGGTGCTGCTCGGTAAGGTTATTAAGTACTTGTATGGGCTGCCATAGATGATGAACAATGTGAGCCCATTGTTCTGATTTGCTTTGTTGTTGTGCAACCATAGGATTGTTTTGCTCTGCCCTAGGCACGTTTTCCTTTGCCTTTGATGGTTGAGTGGAGGCACTGGAGTTGAAGCTTAGATTTTGACTAACTTCTAGGGGGAGTTCGTACTGGCAGCCTTCATGGGTATCTTGTTGGTAGGAATGGCCAACAGATGTGAAGAATTCTGCAATTGGTAAATTTTTAGATGTGGGCCGATAGTTTAGAGTAACTGTATTCAGGCCGTCATTGGCCGCAACCTCACCCAGATGCTTCAACATTTGGTGTTCTACTCCACGACCTAAGACACGGCAGCTGAGTAAAAAGCTATCGACATTTAATGTGTGTGCCTGTCTTTGGAAGATTATGACCCCGACGAGACCATAGTCCCCAAACCTATCTTTAACAGTCACAGCGCGGCAGCCATATCCGCTATCGGTCTGACACAGTCTCTGTATCTCTGATTCGCTATATCGACATGTTGTAGCGTTAAACTGATTCGTGCGTTGAGTTAGCTGAGAGACACGAGAAAACTGCTCTGGCGTAGGAGCGGCGATATTGATATCCAGCTGTAGCCCGTCAATAAAGGTCTTAAAGTCTATGGAATGTTGTTCGAATTGCTTACGAGCCGCGTTTTGTTGGTAAAGTTGAGTACGATTTTTGTCTGCTTCAGTAACCTTGAGGGTATCTAAGGGCCAAATATGGTTGAGAAATTGAGAAAATTGGTCGGGCTCTTCAGGTAGCTGTAGCGTAAGTACCTCGGGGCAGTGCGCCCGTACTTCCGAACATTCTACTGGGTTATCATCAATGAAGATAAAACTGTCTAGCCCCAGGTTGAGTTCTGTGGCTAGAGAACGCAAATTCTCTGATTTGGGCTGCCAGTTAATGCGCCAACCTACCAGGTGTTCACGACCCAAGAGCATATCGTCCCGCTGATCAAATACCTGCCAAACATCTTCTTCAACGTTTTTACTGCATAGACACAACAGGAAGCCAGCTTCATTACAGCGCACCATAAAGGACTGTAGTGCCCGGAACGGTTCATCGACTGCGATGCCCAGGGGACCATCTTCTCCACATATGCCGCGCCAGAGGGTGCGATCGCAATCCAAAGCAATGACTTTATAGGGAGGGCGCTTCAGGGCATGAACTGTCCGTGCAATTATTGTTCCGAGGGCGGCAAACGCTTCAGGAGTGAAGGGAATATGGCCGATGCGATCGCGATTAGCGTCATAAAAATCGTTAACGGGATATCGCGAGAAAATGGTCCCAGACGGTATAAAGTATAGATTATTAAGCGGGCTAAGTTCTTCGACAATCGTTTGCTCAATCTGGTTATAAAGGGCTCTTGTCTCAGTTGATGTATCTGGATTAGATGGACAAAAAACAACTATATGGGGTGTTGAAGAACGCTGAACTGACTCAAAGATAGCGTTAATTAGATCCTGACTATTTCTCTTTAAAATATCCCTACAAAGAGCGTTCAGATTTTCTTCAGTCTGCTCCTCGGATGTCTGAAATTTAATCCAATCTTCAATGCGTATCAGCAATAAGTTAATACCCTGAGTGTTTTGGGCCATTAAACTTGCAGGGTTGAGCAGTTGCTGAAATACCTGATTGTAATCAGTTAGGTTAACTTCCATAGCCAAACCCAGCTGAGCAAACCAGAATTCAAGAATTTCCTTGAGAGGGTCGGCGGTAAAAGTTGCGGCTACAGCCAATTGACCAATTTCATTACCGGCATTAGGTTCTGTTGACTTGTGACTATTATCCTTTGTGACCGTGGGCTTCGGCATAATTATGAGTAGATAGATGTTTTAAATACTTATTAAATACTTATCTTTAATGGGCTACAGAATGGTGCGTACTTCTCTTGTGCATCCATTGCAGTAATGGGCAAACGTTAGTAAGCCAATCGCCAATCATGATAAATTGTGAGCGATTTATGAAGTGAGTTGGACATTCCACACGTCCAAACAGTATAAAAAGCCACACCGTTTTGAACTTCTTTTTGTGTATACGTTGTGTATAAACGCTTACTCCTGATCAATAAGGTTACTACTGATTCCACAATCCCTGAAAGCATTAATACTGAGACTTCAAGTAAGCTTCATAAATTTTGTTCTGAGAGTGTGGGTGATATTGCGTACTATCACCTCACAAGCCTTGATAAAAGAGTGCCTGTTGGATTATCACCATATCAACATAAATTCTTAGAATTTATTCCTGCTTTCAAGCATATTCTCGTCAAGCTAAGCTTATCTATGGCACCATAAATTATGACGTCTTGCTTTACGGACTTCACTCAAACTTCACAAACAGATATGCCTCGACTGTAATTACCTGATCCTGTAAAGGCTATACGTGTTATCCCATATTAGCTATTTGTTCAATCCATTGCTGCCAGGCTCTTTCAAGCCAAGTAAGCGCTTGAACAAGCCAGTGCAAAATCCTTGTTAGAGGACGTTCTAAGTAACTGATATTGTTGACTTTTTTATTTGAAAACTATAAATGGCTTTAAGCGTTAAAGGCAAACTAATCCAATGGTTAATTAAGAAAAACTTTCATCTTTCAAATTTCTATGAACAATTTAAGGTTGCAAAGGCTGATACGAAGGCCAATAAAATCTTGATTTACCAGATGGGTAAAGTAGCTTCAACTAGCTTACATAAGACACTAAAAAATCGAAATCTTGATGCTTCCATCTACCATTTGCATACTTTACAGCCTGCTTCTATCCATGAGGTGAAGCAGGCGTATAAAAAACGGTTTTTAATTACTCATAGAGTTGATGAACATCTTATTCATAGTCAATACCTGAGACGATGTTTAGATCGAGGTCTTAATGACTCAAAATCAAAATGGAAAATCATAACGTTAGTCAGAGATCCTGTCGCTCGCAATATATCAAAGTTTTTTCAGGAAAATCGTTATAATTCTGAATTTAATGCTCTGCTCAATGATTTTAATGTTGAGGCTTTGATCCAAAAATATTTTCATCATTATCTTGATGAAAAACACCCATTTACTTGGTTTGATGAAGAGCTTAGTCCCGTTTTTTCTATTGACAATCCCTTAAATGACTTTTCTAAAACTGACGGATTTAAGATCTATTCATATGATCATGTTGATTTGCTGGTTCTGAAAGTAGAGCATCTTGATCACTGTGTCGAAGAAGCCTTTAGCAAATTTCTGAATATTAATAATGTAAGCCTTGTGAAGGCCAATGTTGCAGGTAAAAGAAAAGAGCAAGGCAAAATCTATAAGCAGTTTAAGCAGCACATCAACTTTCCCCCAGAATATCTGGATAGGCTTTATCGATCTCCTCAGGTTGAAAAGATTTATAGTGAAGCTGAAATTCAGGGTTTCTACCGTCAATGGCAAGTTGCTCAAAAGATTTAGTAGTGCATGTTTGAGGGCATTCTGTTGATGCCTATCAAAAGTTCTGAAATAGTTGACCTGTGCGATCGCTAGTGTTTGATGGCGGATTGGCCATAGGAAATTTGGTAAGGGCTAATTTTGCTGATTGCCAAACGTAGATGCTTAGATTAACAAGGCCAAGCAACTTGGTTCCGTCTTCTAGCATGATGGGCGTGCCAATGCCACGAATGGGTAAAAAATCCGCCGCTGCCGAAAAGACCAGTAAAGCGCCAGAAATTAGCAGTAATCGATAGGGTGTTGTCAAAATAGTGCGCCAGAAGCAGATTGCGATCGCTACTCCAACGCTACTGTAAAGCCCATACATCAAAATTTTAGGAACATCTAATAAAGAATAGAGAATAAGAGTTATCCGAAATGCATCATCTGCTAATAACAGAGATAAAAATATACCGAAACAGCTTAAATATCGACGCAGTTGCCGATGACGTAACAAATGGGCGGTAAAGAAACAGAGTGCAATGGGGAAGCACCAAACAATTTCGGAAATCTCGGTGAGAATTCCTTCATAGGGTATGGAATAGGGCTCACTAAATAGCGTAATCAGTAAGTCAATACCCGTTGATCGCCTGAGCGTTCGCCCTGCCGAGTATCCGTTAAGTATGGTTGAGACTTTGATGTAGGCTGTGAGCAGGGCAAATGGAACGATAACTGCCAGATTTAGCAGTAAGGCTGTGCGATGAGTTTGCATAGCGCGGCACAGGCGATACCAAATTTTGAGCATGATAGGTGGCAGGATGCGTTAGGTTATCCCATGTTAGCTCTACCCTCAAGCCATTGTTGCCAACGATGTTCACACCAAGTCAGAACCCGATCTAACCAGCGCAGCATCCTTTCTAAAGGATGCTCTAAGTAGCTAACGTCATTGATGTTAGCTTCAAACGCATGGGGATCTTTGCTGGATAGGCGACGGGCACTGTAGGTATGGGTTGCACCACTTGATAAGCGTTGAGCCCGTGTTTTAACAGTACCTTTCGTCGCTGAAGACGGGTAAAAAACACGAGAGCGAGGTTGAGGATTGTTTGTTTCTAGAGGGGGCAGACTCAGGGCTTTTGGACCCGGTGCCACCTGAGCCCAGGCTTTTCGAAACTCCATCGGTAAGGCGGCAATAAAGACAGCACCAATGGCCAGAATTGTTTTAGCTGATAATTGCTTGGTTTTACGGGGGACAATGGTTCTCGATTCCCGATAGGCGTTCATGACGCAGGCAATGTAGTGTTTTAGGTCTGCCTGTTGTTCAGGGGTAAAAATATCGAAGACCTCATTGCTTGGGTTCACTAGAACTATCTTTTGAGTTTCGATAGAAGATGCCAGAGTGGTGCCATTTTGAAGCAAATCCGCCCTAGCTTGTCGCCGCATTCTTGCAGATTGAGCCACAGCTAACCCTTTAGATCTGTATTGAGGTTTAGCAGACGTTACGAGGTGACTCTGTTTTCTTTGGATGTTGGTAAGAGCAGCGGAACCCCTAGTAGATAATTGGCTCCCTGGAAGTTGTTGCCTTATCCGTTGAATAACACCAGATAGAAGAGATTGTGCCTTGCTTAATAGGCTACCTGAAGGGGCGATTACTAGCTGGGATGAGTCTTCTGAGGAGAGCAGTTGTTGTGTGTGGGTCAAAATTGCAGTGAACGAATGCTCAAGGTCAGTAACATTGCCCTGAGCACGAGTGGTGGGGACAGTGGGTTGGCTGCTGCTAGTGTCAGGGGTATTATTGCTGCCCAGGGCAAAATTTGCTCGTTCTAATGCCCGCATGACGACATAGATGGGAAACACTGCGACCTGCGCACCCCAGGTGGCGGTTGACTGTAGCTGCCGCCAAGCTCGATCTTGTCGTTCTAACCCCTGCTGCCACTGCTGCAGGACGAATCTGAGTAATTTGCTTTTGTAGGGGCGAGACGACGATGGCATAGTTGTATGGCAAGTATCCTCAGATCCTTGATCAATCTTAGTTCGATCTTAGCGGAAGTATGAACGCCCCTATCTCATTTGTGACGAACCTGATTCAAGAGCTGCGGTCCTACAGTCAGCAGGATGTGCAAATGCATTGGCACGGTTTGTATGAGGATATGGGGGGCAGCCTGACAGCGGCGATGGAACAGGGGCCTCAATGGGATGTGATGCCGTTGAATGAACGTCATCACATTGCTTGGTCTCAGGGACGAGTGCTGTTCTTGTATCAACGGTTTACGGTGCCTGATACTCTGAATGGCTATCCCTTAGATGGTTTGACTCTGCGTTTAGTCACTGCTTGGTGGGCTGAAGATGCACAGCTTTATATTAATGGTGAGTTCGTCCAGGCGGGGGATTTGTTCGACTTCTTCACGCGTCTTTGTTTGAGTGAGGCGGTGATGCCGGGACAATCGTTTGAGGTGGTGCTGCGCCTGGCAAGTCCGAAGCATGATGCAGGGGCGTTGGTGCGATCGCATCTAATTTATGAGGCCTTAAATCACGCCATCAGCCCTGAACCTGGCTTTGTGGCCGATGAATTACAGGTGCTGCATTACTATTTGCAGACGTTGACGCCAGAAAACTTGCCTGCAGTGACGGATCTTATTACTCAAGAGTGGCAAGCCAGCAATGGCGATTTACATCAGCGTCTTGCCCACTTGCGCCAATGTCTGTTGCCCTATGGCGATTGGCTGAAACAGCGGCAAATTCACTGTGTTGGCCATGCCCATTTAGATTTAGCTTGGCTGTGGCCTGTGGCTGATACCTGGCAAGCGGCAGAGCGCACCTTTACCTCGGTTTTGACACTACAGCAGGAGTTTCCTGAACTGATCTATACCCACTCTAGTCCGGCCTTATTTGCTTGGTTAGAAACCAATCGCCCTCAACTGTTTCGTCAAATTCAGCAGCAGGTGGCTGCAGGGCAATGGTCTATTGATGCAGGGCTGTGGGTTGAACCTGAGCTGAATATTGTCAGTGGAGAAGCGATCGCACGACAGATCCTCTACGGTCAGCGGTATTGCCAAGAAAAGTTTGGTACCCGCAGTTTAATCGCATGGCTCCCTGATACTTTTGGTTTTTGTTCGCAGCTGCCCCAGCTACTCAAGCTAGGCGGTGTAAATATATTTGCCACCCAAAAACTCCGGTGGAATGACACCACCCAGTTTCCCCATGAGCTATTTCGTTGGCAAGCCCCCGATGGCAGTGAAATTTTAGGGTGGACGTTACCTCCTATTGGTACGGATTTTGATCCTGTCCAGATGGCAGAGTATGCCGCGCAGTGGGAACAGAAAACAAATAGCCCCCATGCATGTTGGTTACCTGGTGTCGGTGATCACGGCGGTGGCCCCACCCGTGACATGTTAGCTAAGGCGCGACGCTGGCAAGAGTCTCCATTTTTCCCCCAGGTGAGATTCTCAACCCCAGTCAACTTCTTAAAGACTGTATCCCATGCTTTACCCCACGCTGATTATCCCAGTACAGACATAGAACAAACGTTTTTTACTAGTCAAATTCTTCCTGCTTTACCCCTATGGAATGATGAGCTATATCTGGAGTTGCATCGCGGATGCTACACAGCCCACAGTGATCAAAAGCAACAGAATCGTCGCGCAGAAGATTTGTTATATCAGGCGGAGCTATGGTCAACGATAGCGCAGATAAAAGCTGCACACCCTTATCCTAAAGATAGCTTAGAGGCCGCCTGGAAAGGGTTGTTGTTTAATCAGTTCCATGATGTTTTGCCAGGCTCATCGATTCCGGAAGTCTTTCAAGATGCAAACCAAGAGTGGTCTAAGGTGGAGAGCTTAGGGCAAGAGGCATTGGTCAATGCATTAGAGACCCTATCCGGTCAATCATTACCAGAGCAAGGTCAACCATTGTTTGTGTTTAATGCCCATGGCTGGTCACGCACGGAGGTTGTGACTGCAACATTACCGTTAGGCCAGTGGCAAATTATTAATTGCGAAACCAAGCAGCCAGTGGAGTATGAGGTGCATCGAGCAAGTAACCCATTAGCTAAAAAGGCTAACGAAGAGAGTCAGGTTCTCAGCTTTTTAGCCGCTGATGTGCCAGCAGTGGGCTATCGATTATATGCGCTCGTGTCTGATGCTTCAGAGAAGAGAGACGACCAAAACTCAGATGAACTTGTTTTAGATAATGGGTATTTACAAGTTGTTGTTTCTCCAGATACTGGAGACATTGCTTCCTGTATTCATGTGGCGACGGGACGAGAGATTTTTAAGGCAGCGGCAAATCAGTTGCAGTGTTTTGAAGATAGTGGTCAGTATTGGGACGCATGGAATATTGCGCCAGACTATGCCGATCATCCCGCTGCCCCTGCAAAGCTGTTGGAGATAAAATGGATTTCTCGTAATTCTGTTCGCCAGTGCTTGCGTGTTACCCGTCAGCTCAATATATCCACGATTGTTCAAGAGTATTGTTTGGAAGCGGCGTCTCCTTTGCTAAAAGTGGAGACCTGGGTGGATTGGCAGGAGACGCAGGTGGTGCTCAAGGTTAATTTTCCGACCACTGTGGAGGCTGATCAGGCGACCTATGAGGTGCCCTTCGGTGCCATTGAGCGGCCTACAAAACCGATAACTGACCATGAAAAAGCAAAGTGGGAAGTGCCTGCTTTACGCTGGGCTGATTTGAGTGATGATACATTTGGCCTGAGCATTTTGACAGACTGTAAGCATGGGTTTGATGCCCAGCCAAGTCAGTTAAGACTGACCTTATTAAAGGCTCCGCTATGGCCTGATCCAGGTTGCGATCGCGGTCATCATCATTTCACCTATGCCATTTATCCCCATGCAGGTTCCTGGCAATCGGCCTGCACCCCCCACCATGCTCGGGCACTCAATATTCCCCTAAGGACTTACCTTCCTAAAGCAATGACATCCTCAAATCGCTCTACTCCTGTTTCGACCAGCCAGAGCTTTTTCAGCTTGGAATCCGATCACCTCATCCTGGCCGCACTTAAACCGAGCGAGTCAGATCCAGAGAGGTTTATAGCTCGATACTACGATGCCTATGGAAGATCATCTGCGAAAAATGTGTCCATGACGAATAGTTTAGGGCTCACGGTAGGAAAATCCCTTAATCTACTGGAAGAGCCTACAGAGCCATCCACTGCTCGACCTTACAAAATTGAAACTCGTTGTCTTTATTCGCAAGACGTATGATATGAAACCCTGATTGATAGCGTTCGATATTTAAGGGTATCCACAAGGGACTGCCCCTACAGGAGTCTCCATGTTTAATCGGGTTTAATAAATTCGGATTGGGTATGAGAAGCATAAAGGCCGAATTGTCAATGACGACAACTCGGCCCGTTTCTGTATATGGGTGTAGGAATAGGGGGTGGGTTACATATAATTTGTTTGTCTACACACTAATTCATCCCAGATGATGTCCATCAGCTAACACTTGAGCAAAGATCGCTTGAACTTTCTTTAAAGACGCTGGAATGTTTCTTTCAAAGGCATTAAAAGCTACTAAGTCACCTCAAAAAACGCTACATAGGTTCGCCGTAAGACTAGGTGTTTATACAGCTACAGGAGTTTTGTCGTTAGCTCTTTGATCACTATGATTGTTGTCCCTATTAGGGTCTTTTACTACATCTAAGTCAATATCGAGAACCTTCATAGTGAGTCCTGCTTTGGGCGTGCCATCTGTCTTTGATACATAGGGTGTGGGCTCTACACTCCCCGTACAAATAATGAGTGAACCTTTTTTCAAAAAAGCTAGGGTGCGCCAGGCGGGAGAGCCTTCCCAAATATTTAATCTCACGGTAAAAGACTCATTTCTATCTTTCACCCCGCGCACATAGATAGTGGCACTAGCTACCTGAGCTTGACGACCACTGCGGAGGTCGACAGTTTTAACAGCGGCGTCAGCAGCTAAGTTACCGCTAACAGTCCACTTGTTTAGGCCAGCACTAGACATGGCAAATAAACCCCTTTTGAGATGACTAGGTGTGCTATCTCAAAATGCCCACCCTGGCCAAAGGGGTTTGTATTGCTTGTGATATCGATTTCTGTTGTTAGCTTAGCGGTGACGGATTGAATCGTAGATTTTAACGTATTGTTGGCCAGGGATATGCCATGAATAGTCATAGGCCATGCCCTGGCGTTGTAGCGTTTGGAAACCTTTGCGGTCGGTGTACCAAAGATCTAACGCCCGATCTAATGCTGACTCTAGAGCATAGTTATCTGACTGGTAGAACACAAAACCATTGCGTTTTTCAGGCGGTTTACTTTCGTCATAGTCAATGTCAAAGACAGTATCCACGAGGCCACCGACACCACGGACCACCGGAACAGTGCCATATTTAAAGCTAATCAACTGAGTCAAACCACAGGGCTCAAAATTACTCGGCACCACAATCATGTCCGCACCAGCATAGATCAGGTGTGATAGTTCCTCGTTGAATCCCAGCTCCAAATGGCAGTTAGGATTATCATTTTGGTGAGCTTTTTCGTAATGGAAATGGTCATTAATACTGGCATTAGTGGCTGAGCCCAGCAGTACAAACTGAGCACCCCGGTCGAGGGCTCGGTACATGGCGTGGTGCACCAGATGTACACCCTTTTGCTCGTCCAGGCGACCAATAAAAGCGACGAGTGGTTTGTCATCATGGCTTAGCATCAGCCGTTCGCGTAGCGCTTTCTTGTTGTAAAGCTTATGGTCTAGCGTATCGGGGGTGTAGGGCTCGGGAATGTAAGTATCAACCTTAGGATTCCATAGGTTATAGTCGATGCCGTTGAGGACGCCCTTAAACTTATGCTGGTTGATATGAAGCGTTTGGCCTAAACCATAGCCAAAGTCTCCATGGTGTGCTTCCCAGGCATGGTGGGGTGAAACGGTGGTAACAGCATTGGAGTAAGTAATCCCACCCTTCATGTAGTTGAGGGCGAAGGGGTTAAAGTTATCCTGTAGCCGCTCATGATTGAAGTAGTAGGGTTCGCGATTTAGACCCGTCGCCCATAGCACCTCGGTACCAGCATTGCCTTGGTGCTTAAAGTTATGGATGGTATAACACACCCGCTGGTGCTCCATGCCATGATACTTATAGATTTCGAAAAGCATCACCGGCACTAGACCTGTTTGCCAGTCATGGCAGTGGATGATATCAGGTCGCTTATTGCTTTGCTGTAAAAACTCTAGGGCTGCCTTACTAAAGAAAGCAAAGCGCATAGGGTCATCATCGCAGCCGTAATACCGGCCACGGCGGAACCAATTGTCTTTGTCGTGGGGCTCAATAAAGAAACAGAGACGTCCATGCACCCATCCGCAGTGAACATCACAGCGAACTTCGGCACCATACCAGGGCACTTTGAGATCTTTGTAGGCATCGTGTAGACCCCAAATGTGGTCGTACCGCATGCAATCGTATTTTGGCAGAATCAGCTCTACTGTATGGCCGGATAATTCCAACTCGCGACTCAAGCCATAGACCACATCCCCTAGACCGCCGGCCTTAATCACCGGAGCGCATTCGGAGGCGATTTGTACGATATACATGTTTACCCCTCGCTGCTTATAAAAATGGATTTTTAATGTATGAGCATTTTTCTTAATAGGAACAAATGCACTATAAGATGAGCATTTATTCCTATTAAGAGGATATTGTATAGAAACATGAAGCCTTCCGCACTGTCTATTTGATGTAGTTTGATGCGGAAACGTAATGATCTCGGTGTGAGTTAGGTTATGACTGGCTTTAGGACATTCTTGCAGTAGCACGTTGCATGAGCTGTTGATGGGAGCTACGCTCAGGTTCATCAGAGTGAGGGTGGCGTTGTGCATAGCTGCCATCAGACTGCATTTCCCAGGCTTGACGGTTATCTGCCATGAAAATGGCTAGCAGTTCCTTGAGTTCATCCACCAAGCTTGATTCTTCGATAGGAGTCACGGCTTCGACCCGTCGATCTAGATTGCGGGGCATCCAATCGGCACTGCCGATATAGACTTCTTCTTGGTGATTATTTTGAAAGTAGAAAATCCGAGAATGCTCTAAAAATCGGCCAATAATGCTGATGACGCGGATGTTTTTGCTAACCTCAGGAATGCCGGGTTTGAGACAGCAAATGCCACGAATGATGAGGTCGATCTGAACGCCTGCTTGGGAGGCTTTGTACAGCCAACGGGTCATCTCAGGATCAACTAACGAATTCATTTTGGCAATGATCTTGCCGGGACGTCCTTCTAGGCAATGGTCGATCTCACGTTGAATCAGGCCAATCATGCGATCTCGAAGTGTAACCGGTGCCACCAGTAGCTTGCGATAGGCTTTTTGGTGGCAAAAGCCAGTCAAATAGTTAAACAGATCGGACAAATCCGCACCCAGAGTTTCTTGACAGCTCATGAGTCCCAAATCAGTATAGAGCTTAGCAGTTTTGGGATTGTAATTGCCGGTGCCAATATGAACGTAACGACGTAGCTCATCGCCTTCTTCACGCACGACGAGAGCTGTTTTGGTGTGGGTTTTTAACCCTAGCACCCCATAGACAACGTGAATGCCTGATTGCTCTAAGCGTCTGGCCCATTCGATATTGTTCTCTTCATCAAATCGGGCCTTTAACTCAACCAGTACTGCTACCTGCTTACCATTTCTCGCTGCCTCAATCAGTGCGTTAACGATGGGAGAATCCCCAGATGTTCTGTACAGAGTCATTTTGATGGCCTGCACTTGAGGGTCATGGGCAGCCTGGGTGATCAGAGTTTGCACCGAGGCATCAAAGGCTTCATAAGGATGGTGAAGCATCAGATCCCCATCTCGAATAATGGAAAAAATATCCGGGTGAGTATCGGGTAGATCTAGAGCTTCTTCAACGTCTACTTCATGGATAGGTTTGAGACGCGGTGGGATAACAGCTACCCAGGGAGAATCTTTGATGTCTGGTCTGGAGATAGACAGAAAAAAAAAGAGATCCTGCAGGTTGAGTAAGCCGTCTACTTGGTAGATGTCAGTAGGGCTAATTTTGAATTCTTGAATCAGAGAGTCTTGTAGTTCCTGGGGAAATGTTGATGCTACCTCAAGACGAACGACAGATCCTTCCAGTCGACGTCTGCTAATCTCTTGCTGAATGGCTAGTAAGAGATCGTCAGCTTCTGCCTCACGTACGGGGAAGTCGGCATCTCGGGTAATCCGAAACAGATGACTACTGAGAATAGTCATGCCTGGAAACAAAGCCTCCAGGTGATGAATGATGATATCTTCCAGGGCTACACCTACCCAATGAACTGACTCACCATTAACAGTTGTGAGTTCGTCTGGCAAACTAATGAACCGAGGCAGGTTGTTCGGCACTTTGATTCTGGCAAAGCGACGTTCTTGGTTCTTGGGGTCTTCAATTTCGGCGGCAATATTGAGGCTGAGATTGGACATGCGGGGGAAGGGATGGGCAGGATCAACACCCAGAGGAGTCAAAATTGGAAAGATGCGGGAGTCAAATAATTTGGCGAGGTGAGACTTTTGTTCTTTGCTGAGTCGATCGTAGGTGAGAAGATGGATGCCTTCGTTAGCCATTTGCGATCGCATCTCACCCAAGAAATACTCATGTTGTCGTTGCACAACTGGTAATAGGTGACTATGAATACGCTCTAGCTGTTGTTGAGGTGTCAGACCATCTGCCGGAGTCTTTGTAATATTTGCTTGTGCCTGTTCCAATAGGCCAGACACCCGTACCATGAAGAATTCGTCCAGGTTGGTACTGAAAATTGCTAGAAATTTGAGGCGTTCTAGCAGAGGCGTTCTCTCATCAAAGGCCTCGTGGAGCACCCGGTCGTTAAACTGCAACCAGCTCAGCTCTCGATTGCAGTAATAATCAGGGTTACGCAGATTGGGGATCGTTTGCTTCTTTACAGAAACGGTCATTATGGGGGCTCCTCAAGGTAATCCTTGACTTAATGGGGGCTTTTCCCTTTGATACCGCAGATTTGAATAGCTGCAACGACAGGATTAAATTGCTTAACTATCTTGGCTGCTACGCAAACGATATCGGGAGATGTCAGACTATAATCTGTCGGTAAAGAAAAGGTTATGGAACGGGGCAAATAACTAAAAAATGGTTGTCTAAGACCGATTTCTGGGTGTTTTAAAAGTAGGATGGATGGGGTGTGATCACAAACAAGTCACTGCTTTAGTTCGCCTGTACTTGTTTTCGGATGCCATGCCAACCTATTCCTTAAGAAAGGTTTCTATGTAGTTGGACCCATTCTTTTCGATAGCTAACCGAAAGGTATCTGGATTCTCCAGAAAAACTCATTGGTGAGCCTAAGAATCTGCTCTATGCTAGTTTGGGTGTTCCGGAGTTTGGGTGATTTAATGGCCAAAAATGGCAGATTCTATAGCTTACAGATGGCCATTATGTGGAGAAAGAGAAGTCTCCGCCCTTGTTGTTAGTGGATAAGACAGATTTGTAGCAGTGTCTAGAAACAGCCTTAGTGGATGAGGTCACTGCGGAAATAGATTTTTGTCAATGGGTTTGTGCTCAGTCTAGCTCGTCAGGTGAGTTGAGATTTAAGTTCTGCTCAATCTATTCCTGAGCCGTAATGTTATGTTGTTGATAGAAAGTTGTTCGTTTTGCGTAGCGCTCTTGACGGTAATGCTCTCGTTCTTTTGCTGTGGCTTGAGCTACAGGAGTTTTGGAAAATCCTTCAATAACTGGGTAACTTGCGCCTAAATACATCAATACCAGTTCCTGTATGTGAGTATTGTTGACCAATTCTCGTGGCAAAGTACTAAAAGCTTGGGAGAGTTTTTGTTGCGTTTCCGGTGACCTGACTTGCTCAGGTTGAGTTAGATCGGCATCAAGAGGTATTTCAGCAGGCCATTGATAGAAGGCTTGTTCAGCAAAGGCAATCAGCCATGGAGCGAATTCAGGATGATGCCAAAGGGTGATTTGATTTTCTAGAAGTGAGTTGACTAGGTCGGTGGGCTCTAGTGGTTGTGGTGCTGATGAAGGATCGGCAGTGTAGAAGTCATCTATATTATCATCGAACCAGGCATACCAAGTAGAGCTACTGCCGTGGTCTTGAAACCTGCCAGGCTGCGTAGAGTCCTCGGAGGTGGCACTGCTAGGTGTTTGATGAGTTAAGCCAAGCGTTTTTTCTTGGGCATAGCTACGGATGAGCCATGTTAACCATGGCATGAATCCTAACTTCATGGAGCTGGCTAGGATAATGTCCCGTAATGTCGCTAATGGTTGACTCAACAATTGTTTATGCATTTTGGCAGTTTAGTACAAACATTCTTTTTGATCAAGCTTATTTACATTTTTTAGTGGTGTTAAAACACAAATCGATGTCTATTTGATGTAATAAGTGTGTCTGTAGATGAGAGGCGGTATCATGGCCGCTATGACCAAACGTGTGCAAGTAACCCTTCCAGACCGCCTAGCGGAAGCTCTAGAGCAGTGGGCCGCCTATGATGGCCGACCACTGAGCAATCTTTGTGCTTTTTTGCTGGAAAAGGCAGTGCTTGATGCCAAGCAAGCTGGTGCTGAGTGGTCTGAGTCTGATAACGCCTCTGATAAGTCACGCAAGTGATTGCCAAGCCATATAAGGGGATTGTCAGGGGTATCTATCTATGAGGAAATTATCAATCGCTGGTTTAGTTCAGCTCTAGATATTCAAGAAGAAACAGTCCTGGGATGTTGGAATCTGTAAAGATAGTCATTTCCCACTCTTTCCGATAATGGAAAAAACAAGATTTAATCTTTCCGTTGGTGGAAGGTCTTAGCGCTTTTGCTTAGCCATACTATTGGCAAGTCAGGTGAGTGTTGCCCCATCGTCAGCATGCTGTCTAATGCGCTATAATCCGTCACCGCTAAACACATTTATTTGGAATTTATCCATGCAACTCACTCACCTCGGCGCACCCTACACGCCTTCTACCCAGTCCATTGAAACTGTCGAAACCAAGGCTAAACTTTCCTTCTTGGGCCGTAGGTTCAAAATGAGAGCTCCCGTTGCTATGCCGGTCACCCCCAGATCTAACCCCCTCACGTTATAGTGTTCGCTACAACGCTTAACTATAGACTCACACAGTTTCAAAACTGCTGTGTACTCTCTCATGTAATACAGATTGTCAGTGTTCATCACGACTCCCTGGTCTCTGGTTGTTTTGCCAGGGACCACTTTCTTTTGTGGCAGCCACCATAAAACGTCCTCCAACTAAGAACTGGTATTAAAGGTTCTTGCGTAGCGGGTATTGGCATTCACTCAGGCAAGTAAGATTGTTATGTAGATCCGAGTGATGGAGTCTGGGGAATGATGGTGACCCTACGCACTTGCCTCAGCGCTTTGAAGAATTGGGGACAAACTCTAGTTCTAATGGGGCTGTTTCTAGTCTTGTCTATCTTAGTACTGTCCACGAATAGCGCTTTTGCCGCAGGAGCCCCAAGCCAACAACCGATAGATACACTACAGGTGCACCTGGGTGATAAATCAGGTGCTCTGGTCTTTGAACCTGACACGTTAACCTTTGATGCTGGTAAACGCTATAAGCTGCTGCTAGATAATCCTAGCCCCGTCAAGCATTACTTTACGGCCAAAGACTTTGCGGATGTAATCTGGACTCAAAAAGTAGAAGCAGGCCAGGTCGAAGTCAAAGGTGCTATTCATGAACTGGAGCTGAAGCCTGGAGCTGAGGCTGAATGGGTATTTATTCCTCAAAAACCAGGGATTTATGAACTCCACTGCTCAATTGCTGGTCATGCTGAGGCTGGTATGGTTGGCGAGTTGACAGTAACGGCTGGCGTTTAACTGCCCCACTATTTGAGGGCATCAGATAGTGGGGCATCATCATTCCATTGTTTTTTGCAGCAGGCTTGCCACCTGCTCTGCGCTGTCACTGACGGCTAAAGCTGCTGCTGCAACCCTCATGCAGTCCAATTCTGCTGGATTTTCCAGGAGTGCTAAGACCCACTTTTGCAACGTGTCGCCATCAAGGTCTGACTGTCGATATACCTTACTCGCTCCGACAGTGCCAAAAGCGTTGGCGTTATAAGCTTGGTGGTCGTCTGCTGCAAAGGGGTAGGGAATTAAGACAGATGGGGTATGGGTCATGGCTAGTTCCGTTAATGTGCCAGCTCCGGCCCGACTAATCACTAGGGTGGAGCGCTTAAAAAGGGCGGCTACATTTTTAAAGAATGGACGATGAATGTATTGAGGGTGGTTCAGAGTCTCGGTGTCTGGATCATTGTTGCCCGTTTGATGAATTACCCAGGCACCTTGTTCCAACCAGGCTGGGGCTGCAGCCCGTACAAGCTTATTTACAGCGACAGCGCCTTGACTGCCACCAATCACAACGATTAAGGGGACATTGTCAGGGATGGAGAAATCCTGGAGACTGGCATGACTGTCAGTCAAAAACTGCGATCGCACTGGTGTCCCCACCCAGACTGTCTGCGCTTGTTTAGGCAAATACTGGCGGGTTTCCTTAAATCCAATAGCAACTATTGAGCACAAGCGGCTCAGCCAACGAGTCACTTTTCCCGGCATGGCGTTGGACTCATGCAACACAGTGGGCAACCCCAAACTGCGGGCGGCAATGATGGCAGGTGCCGCAATGTATCCACCAGTGGTAAAGACGCCCTTAAAGTTACCTCGCTGTAGCAGTCGCCGAGTCGCCAACGTGGCTTGTGCAAACTGGACAAATAGTTTTATAGTCCCTAACCCCAGTTTGCCCTGAACGCCTCCCATGCGAACCGTATGGAGGGGGTAGCACGCCGGGACAAGTTCAGTTTCTAAACGATCGGGCACACCAAGCCATTCAATTGGCCCAGTCAGATGCTCGGCAGTTGCGATCGCAGGAAAAAGGTGGCCGCCAGTGCCACTGGCAGCAATCAAAAGCTTATTGCCTTCACCATTTCCTTGTCTGTCGTCCATAATGTGAAAGACCCTGACCATCCATCAGTAACAATGGCCTGAATAATTAGGCTTTATAACTGTTTCTAGATTGGGACTTGAGTTTAGGGGTATGTTTAGCAATAACTTAGCCAGGAGCTATTATCCGCTGAATCGGCACCAATGGGTCAGCGATTGCAATTGCACAGACTGAGCCAGTCGGCTCTAAGATAATGCCTTTTGCTTAATTTGACCAACCTCAATTGTCACAGATACTACTATCGAGGACTTTACATATGATTCACCCTTGCCACTGGTCGTTATGTTCACTGGGTGTGCTAGGGATGAGTGTATTTGGCTTGACTGCCCAAGCAGCTCCTCCAGAAACCGCACCAGCAGCTTTGACTACTGCCCTAGAGCAGATTGAATCTGCTTCTAATGAGCGAGATATAGATGGGGTGATGGAATTTTATGCCGACAGTTTTACAAATAATGACGGCTTTACCTATGCCACCCTTGAAACAACGCTACCGCAGCTATGGGAACGCTACGAGACTCTTAATTATCGGGTAGAACTGCAGTCATGGGAAGAAGTTGATGGTGGCTATGTTGCTGAGACCGTCACCTATATTGATGGCACGCAGACCATGCCTCGGCGTCTAAGCCTGGAGTCGGTCATTCACTCTCGCCAGCAGTTTACGGGAAATAAAATTACATCCCAAGAAATTTTATCTGAGCGTAACCAGCTCAGTTCTAGTGCCACATCCCCTGAGATTGTGGTGATTTTGCCGGAGCGTGTACAGCCAGGTGAAAGTTATGGATTTGATGCCATTGTTCAAGAACCCTTAGGCGAGCGTTATTTGCTAGGTGCAGCGTTAGATGAGGGGACCACACAAGAAGATTTCTTTACGCCACGACCCCTGGATCTAGAACTGTTATCGGCCGGTGGTTTATTTAAGCTCGGTGATGCTCCCACCGATGACGATAACCTATGGGTTTCGGGGCTACTGATTCGTGAAGACGGTCTGATTGTAGTTACCCGGCGTCTGCGGGTAGAGTAGTCGCGTCTGCCGTCTAATGCAGATGTAGCGGACTACCATCTGGAGCCACCGCACCCCAAACATTACTGTCCACAAAAACAGTATCGATAATCGTTGCCCCGCTCAGGTCAGCTGCTCGGAGGTCAGCTTTATGTAGCCTGGCGGTTGTCAAGTTAGCGCGCCGCAGGTTAGCTCGATGTAAATGAGCCTGGGTCAAATTAGCCTTTGTCAAGTTAACATCGCGCAAAATTGCCCATTCCAAATCGGTGCCTACTAAAGAGGCCTCACTTAAAATGCTGTAACTGAGATCAATCTCAGGCAGCTGTAAGTGGCTTAAGTCACATCCACTCAAGTCCAAGCCGTGAAATATGCGCTCACCCTGTTCGTAACGTTTGATTAAACATTGAATGTTCGATTGCATCGTGATATTCATCAAAGAAGTCTAGTAGGCTTACTCATCTACTAGTGATGACATCCGTGTATATGTGACCGGTCAGTGTAGTGGTCAATACAGTGATTGGGTCAGTGAGCTAAGGCTGGCTAAAGTGGAAAACACCTTGCTGTGAGAGAAATATAGCGGTTTTCTTAATATGCTATATCCGGGGTATGGATAGGTAAGGGGTGTGGCAGTTGCCCGTGCTGTTCGCAACATTGCTTCATGGCAGCTTGGGTGGATTGTCCCATCACCCCATCAATGGCTCCGTTATAACAACCGTGTTTGTGAAGATATTGCTGTAGAGTTTTGCATTGGGATTTTTGCAGACGCTGGGCTAAATCCTGGAACGCTTCGTTTAGCCATGCTTCATTCAGGCATGTCTGCAATTTTTGCTGCTGGTCAGTAATATCGTTTTCATCAATCCAACTCTGTAAGTGAGCCAGCATATGATCAGCTTCATCAATGAGAAAGCTAATGAGTGGATTTGTTTCGGCAGTTGCCAAAATGGTATCCAAACGATCTGCATCGTTTTTGTTGAGAGCAGGCTGCACAGACAACTGACAATAGGTGTGGATCAAATCGCGATGCAGCTGAGATTGATCGTTAATACCGAGATTGCGAGGACTGGAGTAGCTAAACATGGGATGGTCTCCATTGCAGTTATTGGGTGAGTCGCTAAGGGGTTAGTGGCTGGGGGTGTGATCATGTGACATCCAATTTCAGAGGGTTGCTCGATTCGCCGAAATCAGTACAACAAATGACAGTTTCCGGTATGTGCCTTTACCTATTTCTGAACAATTGTAGGCACAATGCGGAATGTCACGGAGGTAAGCTGTTCTTCACTATTAAGAGGAATCATCAACTCATAACAGGATCACCTGGCTCATTGGTATGCCTGACCAACCTGACTTGCCTTCTGACTTGCCTTTATTGGATGTTTTGGATCTTGCCCTTTCAGAAATTTTAGGTAGCGGCAATTCCTATGCTTATTCCACCTTGGCTACAGTACGTCGTCATCTTTTTCAGTTTCGACTGATGCACCAGTTCGAGCCCTATGAGATTTTATTTGAGGCTTATTTGCGGGGCAAGGCCCGTCAGCGCAGTGGTGAAGTTATCTACAATCCCCATGCTTGGTTAAAGCGCACCGCTTTTAATATTGTGCGTGAGAAAAGTCGTCATGCCCAGCGACAGGCATCCCAAAGCTACGATGATATTGAGTATCGCATCAGTGCGGAGCCTGAATATGTCTTGGAGTCTATCGATCTGAGTCACGAGATTGATTTGCTTTACAAAGCCCTTAGGGCACTATCCCGCGAGGATGACCATACGGCTCAACTCTTAGTGTGGCGAACGATTGAGCAGCTGTCATGGGAGCAAATCACTAGCCGTCTAGTGGAACTTGGGGACACAGATATTCCTAACCAAGCCACCCTACGCAAACGGGTATCACGGGCAAAAAAGCGTATGCGACATATTATGCACAGTTACGGCTTGCCGACAGGGTAAACGGTTGACGTTGAACTTACGGTTTGGGAATTTGTTGTAGAAGCGTTACCTGGAATGCCTCTACAACAAATAATTTTTGGCCCTTGTAAAATTCTGATATCTAAGAACTCAACAGTCCTTCTGAAAGCTTTGTTTTCACATTAAAGGTCAGAACCGTTTCATCAATTCCCTTCAGCTGTAGCGGACTAAATTTAACGATTTCTTGTTCATCGAGGTAGTCGGCGACAGCGGCAGATACGAGAATGCTTTCACCATCGGCGGCTTCCTGTAGACGTGCGGCAATGTTGACGCTGGGGCCAATGGCTGTGTAGTCAGTTCTGTGGGCGCTGCCAAACATGCCAACTACGGCAGTACCCTGATGAATACCGCAGCGAAATTTCACTGATGGAACGCCCTGTTGGCTCCAGCGTTGATTGAGGTCTTCTAGGGCCTTATACATTTGGCGAGCAGCTGCGATCGCACGCATGACCTGTTCATTAGGGCTCAAGCGTTCTGGAGCACCAAATAGGGCCAGAACCGCATCACCCATAAACTTATCCACGGTGCCACCATTGGCAAAAATGGCATGGGTCATGACCTCAAAATATTCATTGAGTAATTCGGCAACCCGCCGCGATCTCAATGTGTTCGACAACTGAGTAAATCCTACAATATCGCTGAATAACACCGTTACGAGACGGGGTTCGGGTTTGAGATTCAGTTGTAGGTCACCATGGGCTGCCTTTTTGACCAAAGAAGCCGGTAAAAATCGCTTAAGTACCGATTCGGTCAGGTACTGATTGAGTTCTGCGATCCGATGTTCATTGGCTTTAAGCGCTAAGAGATTATGCACCTCTGCCAGCAATTCGCGGTCCTTAAACGGTTTTGATATGTAAGCATCTGCACCTTGCTCAACGCCCTCTAGTCGCGTGTCGTCATCGACTTTGGCGGTGAGTAAAATAATCGGCGTACCTTGTAGAGCTGCATCCAGACGTACTTGCTGAATCAGTTCTATGCCTGAGACTTGGGGCATCATCAGGTCAGTAATAATCAGATGCGGCTGCCGTTTGCGGGCTATCTCCAATCCAGTGGCTCCGTTGTCAGCGGTGCTGATGCCATATCCCCGACGTTTCAAGATGCTAGCCACATAGCTGCGCAAGTCAGGATTGTCATCAACCACAAGGATATGAATGTTTTTGTCCAGTGCTGGTGGGTTGGCTTGGGAGAGGTCTATGGACTGAGGCTGGGCTGCCTTTGGTCTCTGAACCTCTGCTGCTGCTGTATCGACAACTTGGTTGTGGAGATCCGCTAGCTCAACTGCGGCGCGGCGTGGCTCCAGTGTGCGGAAGGTTTTGCTGACACGATCAACGGGTAAATGGTCAGCTCCCATGGGGAGTTCGATCGTAAACATAGTGCCTGCTCCATAGGTGGAGGAAACTCGCACCTGTCCACCGTGGAGCTCCACTAACTCTTTCACGAGCGCCAAGCCAAGCCCTGTACCTTCATGGGTGCGGCTAGCAGAGCCGTCAGCCTGTTGGAATCGTTCAAATATGTGGGGTAGCTGCTCTTTACGAATACCAATGCCGGTGTCTTCGATTTCAAGATAGCAGCGGTTTTCAAAGGTATTGAGGGTGATTTGAATGGAGCCTTCTGCTGGTGTGAATTTCACAGCGTTAGACAGGATGTTATAAAGCACCTTGTCAAATTTTTCGAGGTCGAGATAGACCGATGAACATGGTTGGATTTGAGTGGTGAGAGTAATGTGTTTGCGATCGCAATAAGCCTGAAATGACTCAGCCACACTTTTTATCACCTGGTCAAAGTCACAGGGATAGAACGTAGCCTGCATCTGCCCAGCATCAAGACGCTGGAGATCAAGTAATTGGTTGACGAGGCGCAGTAACCGTCGTGAATTACGCAGGGCAATAACCGACTGATCAAAGGGCAAGCCTGTGCCGTTTTCTACGGCTGATTCTAAAGGCCCAATGGTGAGGGTGAGGGGGGTGCGAAACTCGTGGGAAATGTTCTGAAAAAATGTCGTCTTTTGTTTGTCTAATGCCAGCAATTGCTCCGCCTGTTGACGAGTCGTTTGATATAACCGTGCCTGCTGCACTGCAATGGCCGCTTGATTGGCAACTGCCTGAGCCAAATTGATTTCTTCCATATGCCATTGGCGAGGCTGGCTCTGACGCAGACTGATACTGCCAATAATCTGGCCATCCGTAATTAGAGGCACTACCAGTAATGCAGTTGCCTGGGATTGGATCGATAGGTGCTCGGGAGTATGGGCTGTGGCCTTGGATAAATCATCAAAGACTACGGGAGAGCGACTGACTAAGAGCTCTTGCAAGATTGGATTTTCGCTAATTTTGGCCTGGGACTTAGGCAGGGTCAAAATTTTGGTCTGTTG
Source organism: Leptothoe sp. LEGE 181152 (assembly GCF_032906605.1). Lineage (NCBI taxonomy): Bacteria > Bacillati > Cyanobacteriota > Cyanophyceae > Nodosilineales > Cymatolegaceae > Leptothoe > Leptothoe sp. LEGE 181152. Next base: position 44,422 of record NZ_JASATU010000035.1, on the reverse strand, counting down.
GGCGTCGTAAAGCCCTACACAGTCTACGTAGTCATCGTCTTGGGTCCATAAGGAAATAGTACAGCCATCAGTTTCCAGGGCCTGCCCTAGTTTTTGCGTAATGGCCGAAAAGATTTGTTTGGGTTCCAAACTACTGTGGATGGCCTGGGTGATGGTGTTGATTAACACTTCCCGTTGGGCCAGGGCTTGTACCCGCTCGTGGGTCCATGCTTGAGCCAGAGCCAATGCCGCTTGAGCCACCAGGGTACCTAGTAACTTAAGCTTCTCTGGTTGCCAATGATTAGGCTGCTGACAGTGATGTAATGCCAGGATTGCCAGAGGTTCGCGTTTGCTCGTTAGAGGGATAAGAACAGTGGAGTAAGGCGCTAAGAGTTGATACACCTTGTGATCCGGAATGTCTGGCGCTGTGAAGATTTGCAGGCTATCCGTATCAATAGCGGTATCTGTTAGTGTTTGGTCATCTAATGGCGCAGCTGAATCTGCCTGATAGGTCCAATAGTTTTGTATTTGGTTAGGGAGGTTATACAAAGGGCGAAGTGCACAGTAGTCAGCTGCAAAGGCTGAGCCCAACATGCGAGGGATTACCTGCAACATCTCTTCGGAGGTTTCAGCACTGTGAATAGTGCGGGTAATTTCGTTTAGCAGGGTTTCTTGCTCAACGATGCGATCCAGCTCTCGTGTTCTGGCGATGAGGATAGAATGAGTTTCGATCGCTTGCTGAACAACGACCCTTAAATCTTTTTCTTCCCAAGGCTTAGTAATGTATTTGAATACTTTGCCTGTATTGATGGCATCCACCAGATCTTCCACATCGGTGTAGCCGGTCAGCATGATGCGGATCGTGTTGGGATAATGCTGGGCAACTTGGAGCAGCAGGTCTGTGCCACTCATATAAGGCATGCGCTGGTCTGAGATGATCGCTGCAGTATCTGGGTTCTGGGCTAAACTCTCTAATGCGGCGTGACCACTCTCTGCCCGTAGTATCTGAAATTCTCGATGGAACGTTCGATGAAACAGGTCTAAATTGTCAGGTTCATCGTCGACGACTAAGATCTTGGGTTTTGTGGTGTGGGCTTGTCGATTGCTGGTTGGACTGGACATGCACCCTATGGTTTCTCTAATCGACTGTGGGTATTGAATAACTGCAGAAATGTAGTGCGCCCTGGGACCACGGTTCCAACCATGGATAAAATCAACGAAAAATCAACTAAGACACCCATCAATTACGATGTGGGCATTACCTGGTTGAATGGTCCTATCACCCATCCAGAGTACCCTAGCGAGCAAGCTGCTCACCATGTCCAGACTTAACTGGGACAGAGTCCATACTCTGCCTCAAGACTATTGGCTAAGGCCTGCTTATCCCGAAGATTTATCTCAACTAGTGGAGTTACTCCTAACCAGCTTCTATCCTCAACATCGTTGTAATCGATGGTTGTACCCATTGATGCGTATGGGTATTCAAGAAGATATCAAGCGCCGTCTGAAGCACTCGTCTAATCAGTATGGCTGCCTGGTCGTCATTGATAAGTCTGCTGGGGCTGCAATTGTTGGGACGGTGGAAATCTCATTGCGATCGCAACTATGGCAACCACTACAGCCCCGTCGTCCATATATCGCCAATGTTGCTGTCGAACGGCAACATCGGCGTCGTGGCCTCGCTCAGCAAATGCTCCTAGCCTGTGAATACATTGGCAAAAACTGGGGATGTCAGCAACTTTACCTACATGTTGCTACTGATAATCCGCCAGCGATTGCCTTGTATCACAAAATTGGCTATCAGCTTCATAGTCAGCATCCATGGCAGCGAAAGCAAATGATGGTTAAAGAACTGTTTCACTAATGAGCATTTAACTACTACAAATAGCAATTTCTTAGAGAATATTAAAAACGTTGTTATGTAAGTATGTTCAAGAGTTTTAACGCACTTTGGATACAGTGTTTGTCGCCCCTCATACCGTGAAATTATCCATATCCTCCTGATAAATATTATTTTTTATGTAGTGAGTATGAGGAGGGACTGGTAACTATCAAAGACTGGATAAAACTCGTCTGATTTCCTGCACGAAAGTGATCGTGTTCGTATCAAATAAGAGTAATTAGTCTGGATTACCTTACCCCCCAGGTAGACGCTCTAAAATGATGGATGCTCAATCCAATCCACCTTCACTCTACTCATCTTCGGTCAAACGATTTGGCCGAAGAAAACATCCCCATATTTTTAATGTGCAAGCGAAACCGTCCTCGGGCAATGCTATGCATCTAGAAGATAGTACGGTAAAGTGGTGGGCTGAGCGAGCTAAGCAGCCTCTCGGTTCAAGTTCTAATGTGCCTGTGAATGAAACGCTAGCTGTTGACAGTCTGCTCAAAAAAATAAATCGTGGCGATTTACTGGTCGTCAATAGTCGTCGTCGCAACGGCCTGATTATTTTTCGAGAGTTTTATGCTGAATTTGCCGGCCCTGGTGCAGCAGTGGGTGGTGACTTTGACCAAGGCTGCCATAAGATTATTCCGCTGGGTAACCTGTCGCTGGTTGAGCCCGATGATCATGAAGAGCATCAAAAAGCTTTAAAAATCCGCCTACAGTGGATTCGTCTCACCCAGAATTTCACGGATCAGCCGCGCTCTACTGACCGGGCTCAAATGATTTTGGACCAATTCAAAACTTATTTTGATAAGAGCACTATCGACAACGTGCCTAATGAAGCCTTTGCCCTGATGGTAGGAGTTTTACCTCAAACGGTGAGGCGAGTGCGCCTAGGCATGGGCGGTTAACGGTTCACTAATAGCCTCCAAGTTTTTTCGTGTCCGCTGATTTTCCTCAGGTGTGCCCAGGCTAATCCGTAAACCCCCTCCGGTATAACGAATTAAGGTTCCTTGCTGACGCAAAGTGCCGAAGATATGCTGCAGACCTTCGGCTTGGGACATCCCCAACTGAGATCGACCCTGCTCACTTAAACGGCAATAGATAAAGTTTGCTGCACTAGGCCATAGGGTTAGTATCGGTTGCTGTTTGAGCCAGTCGACCATTGTCTGACGTTCTGCAATGGTGACCTGTACAGCGGCTAGAAGTGATGCTCGATGGACCAAAGCTGCCAATGCTGCTGCCTGGGAAAAACTGGGCAGATTGTAGGGCAATCGAACTTTTTCAAGCGCTTCTATCAGAGCTGGTTGAGCGACTGCATAGCCAACTCGATGGGCTGCCAAACGAAAAGCCTTAGAAAAGGTTCTCAACACAACCCAATTGCTACGACTGAGGCTATCGGCGACAAGGGTGTGCCCGCTGAATTCAAAATAGGCTTCGTCAATAACCACCAGAACATCGTTAGGTAACTGTCGGAGCCATGCAATTTCCTCTGTGGTTAAAGGATTGGCGGTAGGGGAGTTGGGATGCACCATGAACACGACTCGGATAGCGTGTTGCTCCATAGCAGTTTGGGCTTTCTCTAAATTGATGCAGAAGTTCTCTCGACGACCGACATCTATAACCGGAATGCCTAAGGTTTGAGCCAAGATCCCGTACATGGAAAATGTGGGGCTGGCGACCAAAATAGACCCGTTACCAAGGGCGGCTGCAATCAGTAATGACCGGATCAGTTCATCGGACCCGTTCCCTACTGAGATGTTGTTCTCCGCCACCATTACTGACTCTGCACTCGATTCTGCGACATAGTTGGCAATGGCTTGCTTTAGAGCTGTATGCCCACCATCTGGATAGCGATTGGCGGCAATAGCTTGCTGGTAAGACGCCGCTAGGGATGCTTTGACGTCATCAGGTAGATCAATTGGGCTCTCATTCGTGTCGAGCTGATCATAGGGCTTTGGCATTGGGGGGTGTGGCTTATAAGCCTTGAGATTAGCCAAATCAGCACGCAAGAAAGGCAGCATGGAAAAACCTATGGATTGCAGACTTTTTATTGTGCCATTTTTGCTGATCAAAGCGATTGGTCCTCTTCATCGGCAACGGCTTACAGTGCATAAATGGTTTACAGTGCACAGAAATCCTGAATGGCGATCCAAATATCTTCCATTGCATCGGCCATACCATGGTCAGTATCTAAAGACTGTAGGGTGACCCAAGGGCGATGTTGTGCATAGAGTCGGCTGGCATCCTCAGCAATGACCTCATCTCGTTGGCCGTGAAGAATGAGAGTAGGGATCGACTTTTTAAGTTGACTATCTGGGTAGCGTTGAGCATCGGTTAAAAAGTCGTAGTGCAATTGCTGCTGGGTATCTAGACCATAGTGATATATCGATAGCCAGCCGTTCGATTTCCAGTTGTTTAGTTGTTCTGTGCCCAGTTTGGGTAACCACTGGTGCAAAAATTGAAAGGCGGGGGCCAGCAAAATGAGCCGTTCAACGCAGGTAGATTGCTGGGTGACCCATGCTGCTACGATACCCCCTAAACTTGACCCGATCAGGATGGTAGGCCCGTGCAGCTGTTGGGTAACTTGATGGATTTGGCGAGTGAGGGTGAGATGGCTAAAATCCCCCTGGTTTAGGTCCAGTAACTGGAGGTCAATATTGTGGGTTTGCAAACGCGATCGTAACCATGTTCCTTTAAAGGACTGTGGCCCCGATGCAAACCCATGAAGATAGATGTAGTCAACCACGACCCGATCGTTTCCAGTGCTATGCCATGCTTACAATATGATGTTCGATCACCCAAGATCTCGACTTAAGTCTCCATGACCCAGCAGTTTCGTATTACCCTTCTTCCCGGTGATGGCATTGGGCCTGAAATTACAGCCGTTGCAGTTGATGTCCTCCAGGCCGTTGGTGCCAAATTAGATATTCAGTTTAACTTTACCGAAGTGCCTATTGGTGGCTGTGCCATTGATGCTACCGGTGGTCCGCTTCCAGACGAAACCCTTGATACCTGTCGGCAAAGTGATGCGGTCTTGCTAGCGGCGATCGGAGGATACAAGTGGGATTCTTTGCCCCGTGCACAACGGCCAGAAACGGGTTTGCTGGGATTGCGAGCAGGGTTGCAGTTGTTTGCTAATTTACGACCAGCGGCGATTTTGCCCCAACTCATTGATGCTTCTTCCCTCAAGCATGAGGTGATAGAAGGGGTAGACATTATGGTGGTGCGCGAATTGACTGGTGGCATCTACTTTGGTCAACCCAGAGGGGTGTTTGACGCTGATGGCGATCAGCGGGGGGTAAATACCATGGCCTACGCAGGTGCCGAGATTGATCGCATTGGTCGGGTTGCATTTGAAGCTGCTCAAAAACGCCAGGGCCGCCTATGCTCAGTAGATAAGGCGAATGTGCTGGAGGTGTCGCAGCTATGGCGCGATCGCATCACTGCTTTATCCAGTGACTACAGCGACGTGGAACTCTCCCATATGTATGTAGATAACGCGGCGATGCAACTCCTGCGCTGGCCCAAACAATTTGACACCATCGTTACCGGCAATTTATTTGGTGATATTCTCTCGGATGCGGCGGCGATGCTCACTGGCAGTATTGGCATGTTGCCGTCTGCTAGTCTGGGGGCTTCAGGACCTGGTGTGTTTGAGCCGGTGCATGGCTCAGCTCCTGATATTGCTGGGCAAGATAAGGCCAATCCCTTGGCCCAGGTGCTCAGTGCTGCCATGATGCTGCGCTACGGTTTAAGCCAACCCCAAGCCGCTGACATGATTGAAACTGCCGTAGATACCGTGCTCACTCAGGGCTATCGCACAGGCGATATTATGGCCGAAGGAATGACCGCTGTTGGCTGTAAGGCGATGGGTGATGCTCTGCTGCACGCCTTAGTTTAGCCATGATTGAAAAATCCTGGCACAATCCATAGATGATAGCTAGTATTGTTGTACTGAATAGTGGCAGGGCTGTTTCTATTAGCAGACATAGGGTATCTTCAGCAAATGAATTGCTGAATTCGTTATAAATTCAGGTCAGTTCCATCACATACGTACTATCGAGCTAGAGGGAGTATTCAGTCGTGTCATCTTTACAGCGACCAGAGTACAGTAGCCATGGTGAGGCGGCAGTGCACCCCAGCGTGGCAGCAACCGGGCTGAGCCGTAGCCCGCTGAACTTAAGGTCTCCATCGTCAATGTTAGACCCCGCACTATTGCGGGCTGCCCGTCACATTTATCGCACCTACTATGAGGTGCATCCTGAGGTGGTAGAGCGTCCCATTGGTGTGGCCATTGGCCGCACTACCCGCCGTGGCAAGCTTATCTTTGGTCCTAAGCCTGTGCTGTTGCCCCACGAGAGCTTTATCCCTTTAACTCAATTGGAGCCCGGCTTGCACTAGATGCTAGACAGCCTGGTCATCTATTTATTTGTCTTTGTTCTAGGGGCTTCCATTGGGAGTTTTCTGAACGTTGTTATTTATCGGTTGCCAGCTGGAATCTCACTCCTGTCCCCGCCCTCTCGCTGTCCCCGCTGTTTCACCCGTCTAAAGCTCTATGACAATGTGCCAGTGGTGGGCTGGTTGTGGCTGCGTGGACGCTGTCGATATTGTCGAGCGTCGATCCCGATGCGATATCCCCTGGTGGAGTTGATGAGTGGTCTGCTGTATATCGCTCTATTTCTCAGATTTGGTTGGAACCTCGAAACGCCTATTTATTGGGGTTTAACCACCTGGCTAGTGGCGCTCACTTTAATTGACATTGATACGCTCACGCTGCCTAATGCATTGACGATGTCAGGTGTGTGTCTAGGCTGGCTAGCTCAAGTACTGTTGGCAACTGGGCAAACTCCTGAGCAAACTGTGGCCTCAGCTTTGGTCGCCAGTGTTGGCGCTAGTATTTTGGGTCTGTGGTTATTTGATGGCATCAGTTTGCTCGGGGCCGTTGCGGTTGGTAAGACGGTGATGGGTGGGGGCGATGGCAAGCTGGCAGCTATGTTAGGAGCCTGGTTAGGTTGGCAGGGATTATTGCTGAGTATGCTACTGGCTTCGTTTATGGGTGCCATGAGTGGTGGGCTGGGGATAGCGTTGGGGGTACTAGATCGTCGCCAACCTATTCCCTTCGGACCATTTTTAGCCTTCGGTGCAGGAATTAGCGTATTTTTTGGGAATGCATTGATACAGGCCTATTTGGGGCTTTTTTTTGAAGGCCATTTGTAATCTATGGCAACAAGAAAATCTCTATGGACTATTCCAGGGGGGTGGGCGAGCCGGTAGGATTGGAGAACGCTATGTATCGAGAACAGGGTCTATGTCCCTCTTTGACTGGTTTGCAAACCGTAAGAAAGAAAGCCCCATTAGCCAAGATCGTCAGGAACGCGAAATTGCCGATGGTTTATGGACTAAGTGTGATCAGTGTGGGGTGCTGACTTACACCAAGGATTTGCGGGCTAACCAGATGGTTTGTCCGGAATGTGACTATCATTACCGTGTCTTTAGTGATGAGCGGATCGTACAGCTGATCGATACAGATACTTGGCAACCTCTGAATGAGCAAATTGAACCTAAGGATCCCTTGCGATTTCGCGATCGCAAAGCCTATAGTGATCGGCTGCGCGATATGCAGAGCAAGACCAATCTCAACGATGGTGTGCAAACCGGTGTTGGTCAGATCAACGGCGAAGGAATTGCCTTGGGCGTTATGGACTTTCGCTTTATGGGCGGTAGCATGGGCTCAGTTGTCGGTGAAAAGATTGCCCGTTTAATTGAGCATGCGACTGCGGCGCAGTTACCTGTAGTGATTGTCTGCGCCTCAGGCGGGGCGCGTATGCAAGAAGGCATGTTAAGCCTCATGCAGATGGCTAAAATTTCAGCTGCCTTGGAACGTCATCGTGACAGCCGTTTACTCTACATGCCAATTCTGACCCATCCCACTACAGGAGGTGTGACGGCCAGTTTTGCCATGTTGGGCGACATTATCTTGGCTGAGCCAAAAGCGACCATTGGTTTTGCAGGGCGTCGTGTGGTGGAACAGACATTGAGAGAAAAGCTACCGGACGACTTTCAAACGGCAGAATATCTCCTTAAGCATGGATTTATCGATAAAATTGTGCCGCGTACCCAGCTAAAAGACACCATTGCGCAGCTGATTCGCTTACATAAATTGCCTGTAGCGTCTGCCTCGCTGAGTCATGTATCACTCGATAGAGTTGCCAATGGTCACCTTGTGCCGATCAAACCGGTTATATAGTCAAGCTTTTAACTGTCTTGGGAATTGACCCTATCGGTGGCATGATAGGTATTAACTATTGGCTACCTGAAATAAATTTTGTCCACGTCCACACCTATAGTTTTCCATTGCAGGAGCTGTAGATTACAACTTGGACGTTATTTATCAGATAGCTGCAAATCGCGAGCTTAGCCTGATTATTGGGCTTATGGCTTTGTGCTGTGTTGCGTCTTTTACGGGCGATCCATTTCGAGGAGAATCATGTTGAAAAAGTGCATTTGGCTGGTGGTCGCGGCTGTTTTTCTTGTCGGTAACCTATTTGTAGGTGGCAACGCGATGGCGGCTGAGCTGGATGAAAATATCCGTACCATTCCCCTGAATGAGCAGGGTGACACAGTTGTGCTTTCCCTAGAGCAGGTTTCCCAGGGCCGGAGAAAGTTTAATTACGCCTGTGCAACTTGTCATGTGCAAGGTATCACCAAGACCAATCCAAACGTTGGTTTAGAACCTGAAGCTCTAGAAGGTGCTTATCCCAATCGTAACAATCTAGAAGCTCTAGTTGATTATTTGCATAACCCAACTACCTATGATGGGTTGACTGAAATTTCTGAGCTACACCCCAGTACCCAGAGTACTGATATCTTCCCGAAGATGCGAAGCCTGACTGAAGACGACTTGGTTTCCATTGCCGGTTACATTCTGCTACAACCCAAGGTCATGGGTGATATGTGGGGTGCTGGTAAGATCCGGTTTTCTGCACCTGCTACTTTTGACTAATTTTTGAGTGGGTTCTTTGTTAGGGCCTTTGTTATTAAACCGTGATAAGAGGGTGAGGTTGTCAAACCTTGTCCTCTTTTTTGCGATCGCAAGATTCGCAATTTTTTAGTGTTCTACATTGGATGGTGTTCACCTATTAAGCTAGGTTAGATAGGCAGTTTCGCAAAGCACGATGGTAAAACGACGCACGGTAATGTTGGGATTGCTGGGGTTAGGGACTGCTGTTGCCAGTTGTCGTTCCAGTGCGTCTGCCTCCTTAAAAGTAAAAGTGCTGGCTCGATCGGTGCCCGCTCAAGTCTTAAAAGCCTTTAGTCGGGACACACTAACTCACTTTGAGTCTGAGCTTAATCTCATTGATATTTATCAACAGTTGCAGTGGTGGCAGGCTCGTTCCCCAATGACTCCCCCCCTGTGGCGACGGTTGATTCCCATCGGTCACTCATCCAGCCAAGATGCAACAAAGCCCCCACCCGTGGGGGCTCATCTTGTGACCTTGAGCGATCCTTGGCTAGAGCATGCAATTCGTCAGGACTTAATTCAACCATTACCAGACTTTCCCTTGGCCTATGCCTTGCCTGAGCCCTGGCAAAAATTGCTGCGCCGTGATCGTGAGGGGTACTCCAGTGAGCGCGGTAAGCTCTGGGCTGTTCCCTATCGCACCCAAGGATTGATGATTGCTTATCAAAAGCCCATCTTTCAAACCAACACCAATAATAAGCCCATTACCAAATGGGCAGATCTGTGGCGGCCTGAATTAGCCGGGCGCATTGCGATGCCCAATCAACCTAGACTGGCAATTGCCATTGTCCTAAAAGCACTCCGATATTCCGTCAATGATGAAGCCGCATTGCTTCGAGATGATGTTCAAGAGCAGCTGCTGGCCCTTTATCGACAGGTTAAAGTGTTTGATTCTCAGGCGTATTTAAAGGCCCTGGTGAATGAAGATGTTTGGCTGGCGGTGGGGTGGAGCGGTGATATTTTAGCGACGCTAGTACGCTATCGACGGCTAGGTGCTGTTCATCCTCAAGAAGGAACGGTGTTAACGAGTGATTTGTGGGTTGCTCCGACTAACGCAAAACTTACGGAAGAGGCCCAAGCTTGGATGGAGTTTTGCTGGCAGATGCCGATTGCGACTGAAATTTCTGTGTCTAGCTATGGGGTGTCTCCATCATTTTTCTTGCCGGATGTGAAGGTGCCTGAACAGCTATCTCAGCAGACGCTATTGGTACCCGGTCATGGAGAGGTTCTGTTGCCGCTATCAAGACGTGGGCAAACAAATATAGAAACATTATTGAGCGTTGAGGCCGAGGGTTAAAGCTGCCGTCTACCGCGGATTGCGCCCTGGCCAAAATAGTTCAGCTCGACAACGCATTGTGGTGTGTAAGTTGCTTCATTAGTTGCGGCGTTTCTGTCCGAAAAATCACATACATGTAACCCGACCAAGCGATTTCCAGTGAATACCCTCAGCTGATAGCCGTAATCCTTAGTGCTTTCTCCAAACTGATTGATGAGTGAATATCGTTCTAGATAATTTAATAATGGCCAAAGCTGACCGTTGACGATGATATCCACATGGGGGGTAGATCCCTCGGTCTGGATGCTGGCTCCGCTGTCTAGGTTAGTGTTTCCATAGGCTCTCCAGCTATCAATTAGGCGGCTGTTGATAGCTTCTCCTACTACCTGCTGCTGCCACCACAAACTCGGAATTGAAAAATGTTCAGGGGATGGATTGTCGTCAGTTGCGATCGCGCCATCATCTGTCCGGGGCTCTTGGCCATTGAGCTGACACATGGCCTCTAAATCTTCTGCCAGTAATACCCGAGGAGACTGTGTGTTGTCCGTTGAGCTATCTTCTGTTCTAGGGCGCTCAGCACTAAGCTGACAGTCTATGCGCTGCACTGCTGCTGATTGTGCCACAGCATAAGGCCCAGGCAACAATAGATACAGGCTTGAAATCGCTGACCACACCATAAGTTTCATGTCTAGCACATTCCAATTCTTAGATGTACAGACGTTGCATGTAACGTCTCTCCACGGATTTTACTAATGGCTTGAGCTTTTACGTCAGAATTAACTGTTGGCGATGCACATGGCCTAATACTAACGAAGAAGCGGTTGTATCTTCCTGTTGTCGTTCTAACATACGCAGCATCTGCTCAGGACGCAGCATATTGCCATCATTCCGGCAGCTGCCTACATATCGAATAACCACATCCCCTGTAGTCGTTAGCTTATGAATAACCCTGCTGGGCAAATGAGAGGGTAGAGTCCCAACTAATTCTACGGTATGCAATCGTTCTCTGAGGTTGATTTGCTTGACCTTGCCTGACTTTGTTGTATGGGTATCAATAATTTCGTCTGTGGCTAGGATGTGATCAATCAAAGCCTGCCAATTCAAAGCTTGCCCTTCCTGTTGCGTGGTGATAGCTAGTAAATAGTCAGCTTGGTTGAGGGCTTTAGTGGCTGATGGAGCTTTGATATCGACTTCCTTAACGTCATAAATAGGCAGGCTATCTGATAGCTGTACCTGTAGCCGCTGTCTAAAATCAGTACGGTCCATTTGCTCAGTCAGTTCGAAGTCAACTACTTCTCCTGTGCTGGTTGCGCCAAGGGATAGAGCATTTGCTGGAGCAATACGGGGGCCAGGATGGTAGCCTCCTGTAAACGAAATTGGCAGAGCAGCTCGTCTGACAGCCCGGTCAAGCATTCTGGCCAAATCCAAGTGGCCAATGAGTGCCATGTCCCCTAGTTTGCCGAGAGTCACACGCAGCCGTTGCACCCGCTCAGATTTGGGCTTGCTATGGCCCTCGAAGGAAGGAATCGGTAAGGGTGGAATAACAATGTTATGGCCGAAGTCAGTGCCACACACGCCGCAATGGGAGCAGCCTTCAAAGGAACAATCAGGCACGATGGCTGCTGCCATTGCGCGGCGAAGGTCATCTTGCAGCCAAGTTTTATCAATGCCTGTATCTAGATGGTCCCAAGGCAGTGGAGCATCCATTGCCACTTGCCAACGATGCAGATTCTCTACTTGAGTCGCATTCTCTGCTTGATCTACACTCTCGTTTTCTAAAGACTCTCCCAGATTCCATTCTCCCTGCTCAACCTGGCGATACTTCCAGGTGAGGCCAGCATCCTCAATGGCTTGAGTCCAAGCATTAAAAGCTCGTTCTAGGCTCTCCCACCAGGCATCCATACCTGCCCCCAGCTCCCAGGCTCGACGGACCACCTTCGACAGTCGTCGATCACCTCGGCCCACAAAGTCTTCCATGGCCGAAATACGCACATCGGTGAAGTTGACCTTGACTCCACGAATTGACCGAAATGTTTCCCGAAGCATGGCTTGTTTCCGTTCAAACTCGCTAGTAGAAACAGAATGCCACTGAAAGGGAGTATGGGGCTTGGGGGTGAAATTAGAAACCGTAATGTTGAAATTCAAAGACCTCCGGCCTTTGATACGACATTCCCGTCGCAGCCATTGGATAGTTTCAGCAATGCCTAGCACATCGACATCTGTTTCCCCTGGCAGACCAATCATGAAGTACAGTTTTACCTTGTCCCAGCCCTGCTCATGGGCAGTTTTAACGCCGCGCAGGAGTTCCTCATTAGTCAGGCCTTTGTTAATAATGTCCCGCATGCGCTGTGTGCCTGCTTCTGGGGCAAAGGTGAGGCCAGTTTTGCGGGTGCCACCGACTATGTGAGCGATATTTTCATCAAATCGGTCGACTCGCTGACTGGGTAAAGACAGGGACACATTGTCGTTTTTAAGTCGATTTTTCACTTCGACACCTACTGCAGGCAGCGCCAAATAGTCTGAGCAGCTGAGAGAAAGTAGGGAAAATTCGTTGTAGCCTGTTGCCCGCATCCCCCGTTCAATAGTGTCGATTACCTCTTCAGGCGCAACATCACGGGCCGGTCGTGTCAGCATTCCTGGTTGGCAAAAACGGCAGCCCCGGGTACAGCCCCGGCGAATTTCAATGGTGAGCCGATCGTGGACAGTTTGCACATGGGGTACTAACCCGATGGAATAGTCGGGAATCGGGGTGGCGACTCGACGGAGAATGCGCTTAGGGACATCCTCTCGATTGGGATGTACTGAGCCATCATCGGCCATGTCGTAAAACTGGGGCACATAGACTCCTGGCACCTGGGCCAGATCTAGCAAGATCTCTTGTCGAGTCATTCCTGCTGTTTTGCCTTCTTCAAGTACTAAACCAATTTCTGGCAATAGCTCTTCGCCATCTCCCAAGGCGATAAAGTCAAAAAAGTCGGCGTAGGGTTCAGGGTTAGACGTGGCGGTTTGGCCACCTGCAAAAATCATGGGCCAGCTAGATTCGTTCCAGAGACCATCGCTATTGCGCTCTTGCCAAGTAAGAGGAATCCCTGCCAGGGTCAACATTTCCAAAATATTGGTGGCACCCAGTTCATAACTGAGGCTAAAGCCCAAAATATCAAAATCGGTCAGTGGTCGACGGGACTCAACAGCAAACAGAGATGTGTCGGTTTCTGTCAGCTTTTGTACCAAGTCTGAACCAGGAAGATAGGCGCGATCGCAGAGCTGTCGAGGCTGCTGATTGATAATGCTGTAGAGAATGATATGGCCCAGATTTGAGGCCCCTACCTCATAGACTTCTGGATACGTTAAAACCCATCGGATTGTAGCTGTTTCCCATGGTTTATTAACTGCTCCTAACTCATTACCTAAATAACGGGCAGGACGAGCAATATCTGGAGTAATCAGTTGGTCTACAGCAATAGCCACGGCAATGGAAAAAGCAACTCAGACCTAAACTATAACTGATTCTTAAGTGCTGCGAATGTTGTGCCTTGGTGGGTAGAGCGCTAACTAGAAGCACAGCCAATTCATAATAGCGAGGCGACGGTCAACATGTTGACCGTCGCCTCGCCAGCGATATTTATAAATTTGTGCGGTCCTGCATTATCAATCAGCTATGTATCAAGACCGAAGGGAACAAGAATAATTGCAGTTAATCAATCTAAGCAGCCAGTAAATCTTGACTGTCTATCATTAAAACAGCACGATCAACTTGAGCTAGCTCAAACACGATACGTACGCGAGGAGCAACATCACATAGGCTCAACCGCTTCCGGTGACGCTTAGCTGTGTCACATCCGGCCAACAGTGCGACTAATCCAGAATTATCTACACTGTCTACTGCTGCCATATCGATCGCTACCTCGCTAGCACTTTCAGATGTGATAGCAGTTAGCATTTCCTCTTTAAATGCGTCAGCGTTGGCAGATGTTAAAGCGCCCATAGGTCGCACAACCTGAACTGATGTTTCAACGCTATTCATATTCTGTCTCCTATCAGTTTGATTAGATTAAATTAATTGTCTGACTACGACCTTTCCATATGTTGTTGAAGCTAACTTGGCAAATCTAAGCTTGCCCAGATGCCTACCACCTATTTGTGGAATCTTAATGTCTAGCCCATCTCTTTGAAGTTTCCAGAAAGTTGCTCCATCAAACGGTAGCAACAGCTACGTCATGAGGGTAATGCCCTTGGGTTGGCATGTTGGGTGATGTGGATCACTGAGTTAACTAACTCCAGAAGTTTCACTTGAGATACCCCCAAGTAGTGACAACCATGTTCCAGATGGAAAATGGTCCTTGGAATGTAAATACTGATGCAAAGCCTGCTATAAGTCATCATGCACTCGTTTGCTATTCGCCACCTGGTTGAGAAAGCTCTTTATACAAAGCAGCTAACTCCAGATATTGAAGAACAAATCAACTCCGAGCTTTCACGCCTGGGTTACATATCAGAAGTTGACTATGAAGCCCTCGAACTTCTGATGAGTGAAATGGATGAAGGCCGTATCAAGTTAGTGCCAACTGTTCGATAGTTGGCACCAAAGATATCAATGATATGGATACTGCCCTAATGTTGCACCCATTCAAAACTGATTAAACTGAATCTTATTTTTTATCGTATTGAGAGCAGCTTCGTAGATGACTGAGAAGCATCATTATTTGAGCTCCCAGGGTTCCAACATGTGTGCAGAAAGTGTTGAAAATGCTGCTTCGCCAGATCTTCAGAGTCATTATTGTCTGCGATCCGTAGATAGAAAAGCAAAGCAAAAAAGTCTGTATCGAATGCTAGCTTGAACCTATCCATCGGCCAGACAAGGTCAGGAGCTGTTTTTAGATCGTAGAGGTCTAAGTTACAAGTTTCGGGCTTGGCAGCGGCTTCTGCGATCATCATTTGCTGTTGCCGAGACCCATAGGGAAGATTGCATACCAGCATTAAGGGGCGGCACCACAAGCGTACCGAACCAGCCAATTGAATTGCCTCAGCATAGAGACGCTGATCTAAACATTCCAGGTAAACGATTTGCCCAGGGTTTATGCTAACCATGTTGAAAAAGGAGTTTCAATAAAAACGTTATAGATGGGTCGATACAAGGTGAGCTAAATTCTCAAACCATCACCCTGTAGGGGAAGAAATGGATAAGAGACCATTTATATGGCTCTAGGAGATGAAAAAATTCAAATTTTGTTAAATTAGCTAATAAACTACCATTAAGCGTGTTGAGAAACATTTACTTAGATTATTTCTTTGTTGCTTTTAAAGCTTGTGGTAATTTTCAAGGACATGCAATGCCTTATCCAAAGCTTTGTTTAGAGGTTTATGCCTGAGTTTTTAGATAAGTTCTGGTTAAAATTAAAAACAGTGTGTGTGGCTTGATTAGGAGTGGCACTCCGAGGTAGCCGTCTGTCATAAAGAAATTTGCTTGATTAACGATTGGATAAGGTCATGGTGTCTACTGGGACAATTGAGAAGACAGTTACGTCAAATAAGCGGCAGCATGCTCCTCGCTATAGGGTTTTACTGCACAACGATGATTTCAACTCTATGGAGTATGTAGTGGAATCTTTGGTTAAGACTGTGCCCAGTCTTTCAGTGCCGCAGGCAGTCGATATTATGATGCAGGCCCATAATGCGGGCGTTGGTTTGGTGATTGTTTGTGAGTTAGAACACGCTGAGTTTTATAGTGAAATGCTGCGTTCTAAGGGGCTTACAAGTACTATTGAGCCTGATGAGTAAGACTCAATAGCTTGATTATGATCAGATTTTTTACTCCAACCATGGCTGCTTAACCACAATGGTCAAGCAGATTCAGCTATATCGACGCTTAATGCATGCTCCGTTAGCTTGGCGGATCATCGCTTTCTTGGTGACATTGGTCATTCTATGGACCCCCTTCGCATTAACTTTTTACAGCATAGGAGGTTTGACCGGGCAGTCTGATGTAATGAATGCGCTAGCGTTGATTGCTCTATATGGTTGTTTCCTCGGCCATGCTTGGTTTTGGGGGCGTTGGGGTCATGCTTGGCCTAAGCCTTTTCAAACATATGGGTTAGTCTGCTGTCAGCGCTTCTTTTGCGATTTAGCGTTTGCTGTTGCATTTGGTTTTGCCTTGGTATGTCTCCTATTTGGGATAGAAGTATTGTGTGGTTGGGCCAACTTTCATCCTCAACCTCTAACGAGGATTGCTGTAGAAGGCTTAGCCGTAGGTCTGGCTTTTGGTTTTGCAGAGGAACTGTTATTCCGTGGCTGGTTGCAAACTGAGCTTCAACAAAATTTGCCCAGGTCTCAGGCAATTGTTTGGAGCAGTTTGATTTTTGCTATCGCCCATTTCATTAAGCCATTACCTGACATTTTGAGAACGTCCCCCCAGTTTTTAGGATTGCTTCTCTTGGGACTTATTTTGGGATGTGGGCGCTATCTATATTTTCGGAAGCGCTCTTTTGCCAGTTTAGGGTTGCCAATGGGGTTTCATGGAGGCCTCATATGGGGCTACTACATTGTAGATGTGGGGGATTTAGTTCTTCCCTCAGGGCAGGTACCTGAATGGGTGACGGGCATCCATGGTAATCCTCTCTCTGGAATCCTGGGGATGTCAATTCTAGTTTGTTTGACAGCTTATGTCTGCTTTAAGCTGCGCTCAAAATAGCTGCTAGTAGAGCCTTTTGAGCATGGAGTCGATTTTCAGCTTGGTCCCAAATACGAGATTGGGAGCTTTCCATGACATCGTGGGTAATTTCTTCACCGCGATGAGCTGGTAGACAGTGGAGGACTATGGCCTGCTCGTTAGCCAAATCAAGCATGGCCTGGTTGATTTGATAGGGCTGAAACTTAGGAATTCTAGACTCTGCTTCTGCTTCTTCGCCCATGCTGGCCCACACATCTGTGTAAAGTGCATGGCTTGCTTCTACAGCAGCTTTAGGATCAGTGGTAATAATCACCTCACTACGTCCCTGACTAAGTTCTATTGCTTGCTTCACAACGGTTGGATTAGGGGCGTAGCCATCTGGTGTTGCGACGCGAATATGCACGCCTGCCAGGGCGCAACCTAGCATTAAAGAATGGGCGACATTATTTCCGTCTCCCAGGTAGGACATGGTTAAGTTCTCTAGGGTGCCGAACGCTTCTTTGAGGGTGAGCAGATCTGCCAAAATCTGGCATGGATGTTCCAGATCAGTCAGGGCATTGATCACTGGGATGGAGGCGTATTCAGCAAATTCTTCTATTTCAGATTGTGCAAAGGTACGAATGGCGACTATATCCAGATAGCGATCGAGAACGCGTGCAGTGTCTGCGGTGGGTTCTCCACGCCCTATCTGGGTGACGCCGGCATTGAGATCCAGAACTTGACCGCCCAGTTGATACATGGCCACTGAAAAACTCACACGGGTACGCGTGGATGCTTTGGAAAATACCAAGCCCAGTACCTTGTTCAGGCATTTGGGCCGTTTGGTGCCATCTTTTAGTTGGGCTGCCAAGGCGAGTAGTCCGTGTAGTTCTGTACTGGTTAAATCTGCCATGCTAAGCAGATTCCGTCCCTTCAGTGAGTCCATAGCATCTTTGGTGAAATTGGTAGAGTCAACAAGATACTACTATTTAGCCTGAACAGGCGATATTGATGTTTTAGGGGGATGTCCTAAAAATTTTTGGAGTTAAAGTATGGGCCTTTATTCACGTATAGTTTTTCCGCGCTTACTAGATCTGACAATGTCAGGACAAGAGTTAAATGACTATCGTCAATCCCTACTACAGTCTGTGAAGGGCCAGGTGCTGGAAATTGGCTTTGGCACAGGGTTGAATGTGTCTTATTACAGTGATGAGGTGACAGCGTTAACTGCCATTGATCCTAACGAAGGGATGGCTGCGATCGCAAACCCACGGATTCAAGACTCAACCGTAGATATCACCTTAAAAACAGCCAGTGCTGAGGCGTTACCCATGGCCACTGAAAGCTTTGATGCGGTGGTGTGTACTTGGACTCTGTGCAGCATTCCCAATGTTGAAAAGGCCTTGACGGAGGTGTACAGAGTACTCCGGCCAGGAGGAAAATTTTTCTTTATTGAACATGGTCTAAGTCCAGAACGTGGTGTGGGTACCTGGCAGCGTCGGATTACACCGCTCCAGCGACGTATTGCCGATGGCTGTCGTCTAGACCAACCTATGGCTACCCTCGTTAAGGCTGTTTTTGACCAAATGGAGTGTGAAGAGTTTTATTCCAGGGATTTGCCGAAGCTGATTGGCTATTTCTATAGGGGGATAGCAACTAAGGGGTAACGCTAACCGTCTTGATGTAGATAAGCTTGCTGTATACAAGCTCATGTCTTCCCTTTAAAGATTTGCGCGGTTGCGATCGCAATACGCTCAATATCAGCATTCAATAGCGGTGGCCACTCTACTTTGGCGCGTTTTCCTTGCTCATAGAACTGGCGACCTTCATAAGCGAGTTGATGTAAAGCATAGACTAATGGTCGATCTAACTGCTCAGCAGCTTTTAGGTTTTCTGTAATTGACTTTAAAGCTAGTAGTAACGACGTCACTTGTCCGGGGACTGGCGGTTTATACTGCTGTAGCCGTGCCAAAAATGCATCAGATACGGTCAAATCCGCTTGGGTCATCACCACATGTTGAGCTGTTTTAATATCCATAATATGAGAGGGAAGAGAAACTGGGGCAGCACTCTGCTACTACAGGTTCCGCCCACCATAAGGTTAGAAACGACCATCGTCAATTCTGAAGCAGGGACAAAGGGATTTAACAAGCTTCATAGAGACTTTACGATGTCAATATGCCCAATTCTCAAATTAACAAGAGAAACTGGTGAATAGGGGCACAAATATAGCAAACTGCTGGATGCATATCTCCAAAGGAGAGTCTGCGCCAAGCTTACATATACCAGACCCGTACGACTCCTATAGTTCTTCTATGAAAGCTGTGTATGCAGGTGCGGTGTGATTAACCTGCTGTTTCCACAGGTGTCACTGGGTTTTAATAGGGAACATTTTATAAATGGCAGCTACTCTACCCGACATCTGTTACTAACAACTGTGGGAGCAAGTGCCAATATTGCAGTAGAAAGTTCACATCATGGCTAGTTCACGCTTTGTTCCCTTTGTTGATTTATGCCAACAGCACGACCCATTGCACTCGGAGCTAATGGCGGCGATAGCGGCTGTGGTGGCTCGGGGTGACTATATTCTAGGCGAGTCAGTCGTTCAATTTGAGCAGGCATTTGCCACTGCCTGTAATGCTTGTCATGGTGTGGGGGTGGGGTCAGGTACCGATGCTTTGACCCTGGGGCTCCAGGCCTGCGGTGTAGGACCTGGGGACCAGGTGATTCTGCCGGTTAATACATTTGTCGCCACCTTAATTGGCGTACTTCAGGTTGGAGCCATTCCTGTCTTTGTAGACTGCGATTTAGAGACTGGGTTGATGGATTTGGCTGCCGCAGAACAGGCGATAACTCGAAGAACTCGAGCGATTATTCCGGTTCATCTTTATGGCCAGATGGTCTCTCCTCAAGCTTTGCGCTCCCTGGCTGAGACGTACGACGTGATTATTTTTGAAGATGCTGCCCAGGCGCACGGCGCAGAACGTGAAGGAAAGAAGGCCGGTAGTGTTGGCTTGGCAGCTGCCTTTAGCTTCTATCCCAGTAAAAACTTGGGAGCTATGGGAGATGGCGGCATGGTCACGACGCAAAATGACCTCGTTGCTCAAACGGTCAGATCGTTGCGTAATTATGGGTCTACCCGTAAGTACTATCACACGGATCCTGGTGGGACTAACAGCCGTCTCGATACGCTACAGGCAGCAATACTACAGATAAAGCTAGCGTATTTGGCGTCATGGAATTGCGATCGCAACCGTCTCGCAAAACTTTATGACGATGCCCTAAAACCCCTGGCTAACTATGGCTTAGTCCCTATGCTGAATCAGAGCGGCAGTGGTCATGTCTATCACCTCTATGTTATCCGCTTAACCCAAGACTGCTCAATTGACCGCACCCGTTTACAGCAGGAATTGGCTACCTGTGAAATTCAATCTGGCATTCACTACCCAGTGCCTTGTCACCTACAGCCTGCGTTTCATAACCTGGGTTATCGCGCTGGTGACTTTCCCGTTGCTGAACAGCTGAGTCAAGAGATTTTATCACTACCCATGTATCCCGGCATGAGTAACGACCAACTACAGTATGTTGTGGAGACCATTGCCGGGGGTGTCCAAGCTTGTCCAGTCTTGATTTAAACCCATAAGAGCAGCGGATATACCCAACTATGATTAGTATTTCTCAATCCAAAGCGTCGCGATGGGCACTTGAGCTTATAGTGATTAGCTGTTTAGTGATTCTTTATGGACCCTTGCTCTATCACTGGGTATGGGATGGTTGGATTAACAAGAATATTAGTATTCAGCATGAATACTTTAGCCACGGCATCTTAGGCATTCCCTTGGCTTGTAAACTCGTTTGGGATAAACGCCAAGACTGGAAAAAGTTGGGTGATGTTTGCCACTGGGCAGGTCTGCTGTGTCTGGCCATAGCCCTGGTGTTTTATACCAGCGGGGTGATAGATGCGGTGAATATATCGTTGCCCCTGATACTGACAGGCTTGCTTTTGTGTCTCAAAGGCCCGTCAGGTTTAAAACTGATGCTGTTCCCCCTGGTACTGATCATTTTTTCTACCCCGACACAGCTGCCCTATCTAATTGAGCCTCATATCTTGCCGCTACAACGATTTATTGCCACCGTGGCCGGAACTATTTTGCACGGTCTTGGTTATGAGGTGGAAGTCAATAACATTTATCTCAGCATGAATCAGCAACTGGTAGAGGTTGCCCCTCACTGTGCAGGCTTAAAGATGCTGTTCACCAGCCTGTACATGGGTCTGGTTCTTACCTATTGGACCGGTCTAAATTGCTCAAGGTTGCGCACAGGAGTTTTTTTTGTGGGCATCATTTCAGTAAGTGTCATCGGTAATATCCTCCGTAATACAATTCTGACTTTCTTTCATGGCAACAGTATGTCAGAGGCTTTTCACTGGCTCCATGACAGCTGGGGCGGCGATGTGTATTCTGCGATTATGTTAGGCTCTCTGGTTTTAATAGTGAATGCTATCCAAAGCCATGTGCCAGAAAGTGTATCCATGAAAACTGTGGCACTCGAAAATGTCCATACAGATGGCAGTCAACCTGCTCAGCAGATGCCTCCCGTCGATTTTTAGCTCGATGTTCCAAGTGTTCACAAAGCTTTTCTCGGGATGTTCGTAACCAATGGCTTTGTCCTTATTGTCTGCAAACTCTAAATCTAGACCTTGGCTAAGGTGGCTAGTCGTAGCGTTACTAGCCGCCATTATTGCCGCCGTTGCCATTCCTCGGTATTTAGGTCAGTGGCCTTGGCACTCACCTCCCGGTGTTGCCCAAATTCGCGATATTCGAGAGCTGAAAGAAACGGGACTTACCTTAAAGGGATGGTCTCAAGATTTCCAACAGAAAATCACCATGGGTGGTTCTCAGTGGTCAGTACAGCAATTGACCCATAGCGATAATGCCACCTCAGAACAAATGGTACTCTTCCTAAAACCCCAGGGGCAGGCAGAGGACCAGCCTCAAGTTGAATGGATTGATTTAAAGGGGGCCCAAAAATGGCAAACTTCTAACCCTCGTCGCTTACGTATAGGAAAGCTAAGCATAGATACGTTTCGAGCTTGGACATCCAACCAAACCTTTGCAGTAGCTCAATGGTATGCACTACCCAAAGGTGGTCATCCTGCTCCCCATCATTGGTTTTGGAGAGATCAAAAATATCAGTGGACTCGAGGCGAACGTCTGCCGTGGGTTGCAGTAAGTCTACTGGTACCGATGCCTCCCCTTGGGGACGTCTCACTCTTCTATGCTGACTTAGAAAGTTTGAGTCAATTAGTGCAAACAGCTTTAGAAGAGGCTGTGTTGACCGCAGTGTAGCCTCTCATTTCATGTCCGCAAACACGGGAATGCATCAACCTATGACGGTACAGCAGATGAGCTAAAGTAGCTACATTGAAAAACCTATGGTTTTCGTGAACTAGCTTTATTTCAAATACGTTTTGTTAATTTTGAGTTGGTATGGTTCTTATCAAAAATGCCAAGGTTTCCCATAGCCCCTGGGATAAGAAGTTCAGCCTGCTAGCTGGGCAACTGTTGCTCAGTACCGTTATTTGGAATCTTTGGCAGAATCCAAGCGTAGCGCAGTTAGCTCCTCTTCCATCAGACACCTCAACAGAGGATGCTGTCCCTATGGATACACCTGAGGAGGATATTGATGAATCTTCCCTGGCTGATGAAGCTGTAGGACCCGAACTCCCGTCGGTGGAAGTCTTAGAGAGCCGCCCAACCTTAGAAGACTTAGATCCTCGCATTCGAACAGGTTCGACTCCAGGATCGGTTGAGCGTAACTTTGATCAGTATCGCTTAGGGCCTGGAGACGGTATTTTTGTTAGTGTTCAACGGTTTCCTGATCTGTCATTTCAAGCAACCCTTGATCAGCAAGGCAACGTGATTTTACCCATTGAGGGCGCTGTGTCTTTGGAAGGCCTCACTCTCAATGAAGCTGAAAATAGAATTCGTGCCGTCTACAACCAATATGTAGTGCTTTCCGAAGTGCGTTCTGTCGGTTTGGCGAATGCTCTTCAGGGGGTACCATATCAGGTCTCAGAGGTCGAACTTAACCGCCGTATTGTTCCCAACTATCAAGCTCTGCGAGCCAATGATCCAAGAAACTATCGGGTCCCTGATGTTACCTTAACGTTGACTGCCCAGCGTGGGGTAGAAGTCATCATGTTAGGAGAAATTGAACGCCCAGGACTCTACCCCTTGGAAGCTCCACGGGTGACTGCCGCCCTCTTGGCTGCTGGTGGTGCTCGTAGTACAGCCGATTTGCGCGAGATACGTATTCAGCGACGTTTGCCTGATAACAGCGTCATTGAAAAGACAGTAGATCTTTACACGCCCGTTCGAGATGGTTTACCTTTTCCCGAGGAGCGCTTAGAGAATGGAGATATCGTTATTATTTCTCGTCTTGATCCGGCGCAAACCCAAGACTATGACGTCAACTTTGTTACCCGTTCTACCCTAGCTCAGCCTGAGATCCTGGTGCGAGTGATTAACTACCCTAGAGGCTCTGTCGGCGGACAACGTTTGCCGAACGGCAGTACATTTGTTGATGCCTTGGTGGGCAATGCTGCCAGGGGGGGGAATGGTATTGGTATCCCTCTGAATCAAGCTAACCTCAGTTCAGTGGCTCTAATTCGCTTTGATCCAGAGCAAGGTGAAGCTGTTGTCACCAAGTTAAACGCCAAAGAGGCCATCCATGGAGATCCCACACAGAATCCCCCACTCAGGGATAACGATGTGATTGTGGTTGGTAGGAACTTTATTAACCGAATTACCTTTGCCATAGATACGATTACGCAACCTTTTCAAGATATTCTCAGCTTTGTACTCTTTTTCGATGGCATTTTTGATCGCGACATCTTTTGATTAGTCGTTGTCCGTATTCACAGCATGCCCTAGCAAAGAGGTATCCATTTGGTGATTGAGCTATGATTGCCTTAACTGTCTGGATTAGTAGCCTAGATTTCTGAAAAATTACTGACTGTCACCTGAGCAAATGATTCAGGCCATTGCCTTCCCTTAGTTCTCTTTATCCGATGAGTGCCCATGGTATCTCCTATTTTTAAGCGGTATCTATTAGCTGTTCAGCGATATAAGTGGGCTGGACTGACCTGTTTATTGTCAATTGTTGGTGCTTCGGGGGTTGTAGCTCTACAGCCGCCCCCGCCAGTTGAGTACTATGCCGAGGGAACACTGGTTGATAATGCTCCCTTGGT
Organism: Leptothoe sp. LEGE 181152; assembly: GCF_032906605.1. Taxonomy (NCBI): domain Bacteria; kingdom Bacillati; phylum Cyanobacteriota; class Cyanophyceae; order Nodosilineales; family Cymatolegaceae; genus Leptothoe; species Leptothoe sp. LEGE 181152. Next base: position 20,360 of record NZ_JASATU010000035.1, on the reverse strand, counting down.
TTCACTTACTAATACGGCAGACACTATTGATCAGCTTGGGAGGGGCATCATTAGTAAGGATCAGCTGCTATCTGAGGTCTTGCTGAAAGAGGTGTCTAGACAGCTGGGGACAAGAGGTATCGATCTGACACCAGGGGAGATTCGTAGAAATACGACGGTGACAGTCAGTGGTGGCAAAAAGGGTGAGACTGGCCTTCGGGCAGATGTTAGCTTTATTCATGCTGACGAAGAGACGGCAACGGTTGTGCTAAACACACTCTTCCAGGGCATGGTTGAGCTAAGTCGTGTCCGTAATAAAGCCCGTCTGCAAGCTATTATTGATGCTTTGAACGAGCGCCTACCACCCATTGAAACCGCCCTCAGGCAAGCGGAACAAACTTTAGAGCAATATGACCGTCAGGAAGGACCAGCCATTCAAGCTGCATTAGATGGCAGTTTGTTGGGGCAAATTTCAGGTAGCCAACAGCAAATTCGGCAGAATGAAATCACCCTGGCTGGTATTGATACTCAAATTCGTAGTCTAGAACAACGGTTGGGACTGACTGCTGATGAAGCCTATGTGTCTTCAGCTTTAAGTGCTGACCCGCTAATTGCTAATTTGCGAGCGCAAATCTATCAGGCTGAAAATGAGTTAAATATATTGCAAGCGTCAGATTATCGTGAAGATCATCCTATAGTTGTGGAATCTCTACGGAACTATAGTGCATTGCAATCACAGCTCAGTCGTCGGGTAAACGATGTTCTGTCTGGTGATGGTCAAACGGCTGCTTTGCCTTCTGGCATTGTTAACATCAATAGTAATTTAGACCCTGCCCGAGCTGGTTTGGCCAACCAGTTGGTCAATTTGCAAACGGAACGGGATACTCTGATCAGTCAGAGTCAAGTTTTGGCCCTATCGGCTCGAGACTTGCGCCAGCAGTATTCCAGTTTACCTAATAAGCAGTTGGAGCGTGAGCGTTTGGCCTATCAGGTGGGCCTGAAAAAGGCACTTTATGATCAGATCCAAGCTCGAATTGTCGATGCGGAAGCTGCGGAGGCTGAAACGGTTAGTAGTTTAACTGTGGCGAGTCCTCCTACCGCTGTTATTAACGAACCTGAAAAGCCAAACCCTGCTACCATTCTCCTGATAGGAGGCTTGCTGGGGCTTGTTTCAGGTGGTGGAATCATCTTCCTATTGGATATGCTAGACGGCACTATCCGTACGCCCGAAGATTTGGAAAAACTGTTGCGCGATCAGGATATGCCAATATTAGGGGCTGTCCCAGTTATTCGTACACGCCCAGCTAAAGCGGCACCCATTTTGGTGCAGTCCGATTCTCAGTATCACAGTAGCTATGAACGCTGTTTGAGCAAGTTGCGTTTGACAGGCTTTGAAGATAGTGTAATTGGTCCTCGTGTGGTGTTAGTGACCAGCACGATTAGTAATGAAGGTAAGAGTATTACGGCCTATAATCTGGCAATTGCAGCTGCTCAAGCGGGGCGTCGTACCCTTCTAGTGGAAGCTGATTTGCGTTCCGGCTCTAAGGCTCAATATTTAGGATTAGTGAATGATGATCAAGTTTTGATGGAACCGCTACGCTATTACGGTGGCAGTATTGGTGACAATGTGCGTATGGTGCCATTTGTCGAAAACTTGTATGTGTCGCCTAGTCCTGGTCCTCAGCGTCAAGCTGCTGCCATTCTTGAATCAAGCGAGATGCGTCGTTTCCTAGACGATGCGCGTGAGCGGTTTGATATGGTTATCTTAGATACGCCGTCTTTGAGTCGTGTTGATGATGCTTTATTGCTAGAAGAGCAAACCGACGGCATGATATTGGTGGCGCGGCCTGGTGTAACAGAAAGAGCTGTTTTAAATACAGCACTTGAGGAGCTAGATCTCAACGAAGATATCCGCTTGTTGGGCGTCTTAATTAATGGCGCTAATGTCACTCTTCAAGACGAAATTGACGATGACGATTATCAAGATGATGATGAGCGTTATTTCCTTGAAGAAGATGAACAGGATACTCCTCGAGAAGTCGCTACAGCACGGATCGATTTCTAGAGATCAGTCGGATCTTCAAAGGCTAACGATACGAGGTGGTTGGCTACGCTGATATTGGAACAGACATAAGTATGTTCTAGTTTCTAACGTTATCAACAAGTCAGGCTTGTATAGGTTGGCTGCGTACAAGGTTTAATTACAGAAAATAACAGTGGTTCTGCATTCCCTGTTAGAATCCTGTCTATTGGATTTGAAATCTGACCTTACGGGGTCATTACTTTTGGTGGTTTTATAAGACAGATGACAACATACTATTACGCTGTAGCCAGCCAGCGCTTTTTACTGGAAGAAGAGCCCCTGGAAGAAGTTCTTAAGGAACGGCGACGTTATTATCAAGAACAAGAAAAAGAGATTGATTTTTGGTTAATTAAGCAGCCTGCTTTTCTGGAGGCATCTGAACTAGAGGCTGTTAAGGTAAGTTGCCCACAACCTTCAGCAGCCATAGTTTCCACTGATAAGGTGTTTATTACCTGGCTGAAGTTGCGACTTGAGTATATTGCCACTGGGGAGTTTGAGACTCCGTTGACCTCCGTTAACGATCCGCTTGCTTCCTTAGCTGCTGCTGCATAATTGGCATACAAATCATATTCACGCTATAACTCTGGGGTATTTTCTATCCGAACAACAGCTTTGGGGTACGAGTGCGGTTGAGTTAGCTAGGAGGTTTAGCTATGGGGTATCGGTGGTTAAGTGGAGCCATGCTTATTCTCCTTAGCAGTGGTGTGCAAGGGATAGCTCAGAGTTATCCTGACTGTCCACCCCCTGCAAGTGGAGAATATTTATTGCTTGTGCGTGGTTCTGATGCGGAGACTCGCGATCGCACTATCTCCGTCCTCCCGGTCGATAAGCCCACTCTGGTGTGTAACTATTTGGACGATACCGTCATTCGTGCTGGTGGTTTCACGTCCCTGGAGGTAGCTAATTCTTGGGCACTGTACCTCAACGATATTGAAGAACTTGAGACTGTTGTTGTTGAGTCATCCACTGCAACGCAAGAGCCAGTGGTGGATGACTCAGCAACATCCTCTACTACTGCTGAGCAGGAGCCAGTGACAGGGCCTATTGTAGCTGCTACGCCTGTTGCAGACCTGCAATCTCAGTATCAGCCAACATTGTTGGGTGAGGGGGTGGCCGTCCTGGTGGACTATCAGCAAAATCCTGAGATTGGACGTAATTTGGCCCAACAAGGAAGCGTGGGCTTAGCAGTTTATCTCCAGCAGCCCTATCTGTTAGTGCTGCATACAACCGATTCATCGGCGGCGGCAGCAAGATTACAACAGCTAGTTGATAGCGGCCTAACGTCCTTCTTAGTAAATGGAGAAAAGGTCATCCGACTGACCGATACAATTCAGTAATTCCTAACAGTCGCTCATAGGCAAGCCGAGTCGCTTTTTGATAAGCTACCAACCCTAATAGGTCGGTGCTGCTAATAGCCAAATAAACACACCTAAGGCCGCACCGGCAATTACTTGTAAAGGTGTATGGCCTAGGAGTTCTTTGAGCCGATCTTCTTGAAATTCATGATCGTTAAAGAACTCATCTACAATTTGGTTGAGGACCCGTGCTTGTTTGCCAGCAGCCTGGCGAACTCCAGCAGCGTCATACATAACAATGACGGCAAATACGGCAGTCACAGCAAATGCTGGACTGGACCAGCCGATGGTCTGGCCAATGCCGCAGGTGAGCGCAGTGACTAAAGCTGAGTGAGAGCTGGGCATGCCGCCTGTTTCGACCAGAACACGAAAGTTCAAGCGATGGTGGGTAATAGCCTCAATGATAAGCTTGAGTAACTGGGCGCTTAAGCAAGCAACTAGGGATACGACAAGAACGTGGTTCTGGAGAATCTCGATAAAGGTTTCCATATAAGTATATTCAATTCAATAATTCAACGAGATATTAGTGAGTGCGCGCAGTGATAAAGTCTGCGATCGCAACCAGAGGTCGTTTCAGGGGGCCAAACGGTTCCAGCTCTTCTTTAGCTGCCTGGATCAGGTCGTCAGCCTTCTTTCTTGATTCATCTAGTCCCCAAATGCTTGGATAGGTTGCCTTTTGAGCCTGAATATCTTTGCCAATCGATTTGCCCAGTTCTTCTTGGGTCGAGGTAACATCTAGGACATCATCCACAATTTGAAACGCTAGACCAATATTCTGAGCATAGCGAGAAAGACGCTCAATGGTGTCATTGTCAGCTCCTGCGAGGACCGCCCCTGAGACCACAGAAACCTCAAGCAATGCTGCAGTTTTATGTATGTGGATAAAGTTGAGGGTTTCAATTGATGTGTCGGGTTTGCCTTCGGAAGCCAAATCAACAATTTGGCCGCCCACAAGACCAGCAGCCCCTACGGCGTGCCCTAGTCGGCGGATAACGTCTAACACTGCTGTTGCCGGAACATCCTCAGTGCGGTCAGCAATGAATTCAAAGGCATAGGCTAGGAGGGCATCACCTGCCAAAATTGCCACATCGTCACCATAAACCTTGTGGTTGGTCAGTTTACCCCGACGATAGTTGTCATTGTCCATGGCCGGTAGATCATCGTGGATTAGCGACATGGTGTGGACCATTTCTAGCGCACAGGCTGTGGGCATGGCTTGGGCGCTCGTCCCTCCCACCAATTCGCAGGTTGCCAAACAGAGAATTGGCCGTAACCGCTTACCCCCGGCCATCACTGAGTAGCGCATTGACTCATAAATGACTTCGGGATAGACCACCGCTAATGACTGATCGAGAGCAGCCTCAACATCAGCCCCCTTAGTGGCCAGGTAGGAGTTGAGGTCAAAATCAACATTGACATCGGTGGGCATCATGGTTATAGAAAACGAATTTATGGAGCAGTCAACACCACAGCAATGGCAAATGAGATCGCGTGGCGTTAAAAACGAAAAGGCTAACTATTAATTAACCATTAAATCGTTTACGGTAGCTTAATACTGTATTGTGCAACAACATGGTCACTGTCATGGGGCCAATTCCACCGGGTACGGGGGTAATTGCTCCAGCTAGGGGCTCCACACTGGCAAAATCAACATCTCCAACCAGTCGAGATTTGCCTGACTCGGCATCCTGAATACGATTAATTCCCACATCAATCACAGTGGCTCCTGGTTTGACCCAATCAGCACCGATCATATTGGGGCGGCCCACAGCCGCAACTAAAATATCTGCCTGACGGCATAGTTCAGCTAAATCTTGTGTTCGAGAGTGGGCAATCGTGACCGTGGCATTTGCCTCTAGCAACATGAGGGCCATCGGTTTACCGACTAAGATGCTACGCCCTAATACAACAGCCTTTTTCCCGGCTGGTTCAATGTTGTACTCCTTCAGGACAGCCATGACGCCAGCGGGAGTGCAGCTGCGCAGGCCAGATTCTCCACGTATCAGCCGCCCCATATTTTCAGGATGCAATCCATCAGCATCCTTAGCCGGATCGATGCGATTAAGCAGTGCTACAGCATCTATATGGTCAGGTAGAGGTAGCTGAACTAAAATGCCATCTACTCGGTCATCTTGATTCAGCTGGTCAATTATTTCAGCGACCGTCGCTTGAGACGTGTCAGCAGGTAAATGGGAGCCAAAAGATGCAATTCCTAGCCGTTCGCAGGCCCGTTCTTTATTTCTGACGTAAGCGGCACTGGCGGGATGGTCACCTACCATTAGTACGGCTAAGCCAGGTGGTCTGTCCCTATGCTCACTGTCATGATTAATGTTGGCTGCGAGCTGGGATTGAATTTTGTTGGCAAGTGCTTTGCCATCTAACCGCTGGGCCATGAAATTTTTACTAACTTTATCGGCGACTTTACCGATGCAGCTAGTCAATTAGGGGATACTAGCCACATTGGCTCTATCCAGAGTACCAAAGGCTACTCCTTGACCCAAATGCGAGCGTTTCAAGTCAACATGGCCTGCTTGATAACTGATAAACAAAACCAATATGCATTCGTTGCACAGCCTTTCCTAAATTGACTGATGCTCGAATGCTTTGATTGGACCCTGACAGACGTGAACCCTGACAGACTCCTTTTGCAATGCGTTTTTTAAATTACAGACTGATTATATTCAGCCTCGGAATCAGCTTCATGGCGATCTGTTCCGCTTGTCAATCCCCATCGGGTGGCCAAGTGCCCGTTATCTCTCTGCCTCAATCAACGGTTACGATTGATTCCCTGCGTCAACCCCAGCGTGTTGAGCGGTCGGTTCCTCTCCAAGGCTCGGTAAAGCAACATCTAACGATTTTGAATGGCTGGCTATATCAGATTGATGATGGCACCGGGCAGGTGTGGATCTTGACTCAACAAGAGCCACCTGCTGTCGGTAAGCAAGTATATGTGGAGGGCTTGCTGCGTTACGAAGCGATTCCTATCAATGGAGCTGATGTCGGGGATTATTATTTAGAAGAAGAACAGCGAGAGCTACAGCAGCTATCTGAAGATGTGTCTTAATCGCATCAAGATTGCGACCCCGCAAGGGTTCTTAAATGAATGGGAGTTACTGCATCGTTAGAGGGTACGGCGTGGTACATGTCATTGGCGATCAAGTAGCGATCTAGGATGGCCTGGGCATCGTCGGCGGATTTGAGCTGATAGGTTACAAAAAAGCGATAAGATGCTTGGCCTGGAGTAAACGCATGGCTATCTTCCCAGACATCAAGACAGATGCCTTGTTGATTGGTGCGCAAGCGGTAGTTCAAGGTTTTGTTACCTGATGTTGGGTTAGAATTCATCGTCGGTACGGGTGTTATTTGTCACTTGGTTACACTACGCATAGTGCCCGTCTGTTGCCAGGCTTCAACTTTCTGGTGCCACAAATCGGCACGATCCCTGATTAAGGGAGACGGTGAGAAGCCTGGGTATTGGTAAAAACCGTTGTGTTCTACGCAGGTATCACAAAATCCTGCGTGAAATTACCATGCAATCCGTAGGGCACATGATGGGGGAGCTTCAGTGTGGCTACCGGACCTTGTGTCACATGTTGAGCATCTAAAATTGCTAGCTCTGAGCAACCGCGTTCGGCATTGTAAAACTGACTTAAAATCCAGCCATCATCTTCAACTGTGCTATTGGGACGCGGCACAAAGATCGGTTCACCGGCAAAGCCGCGGGGGGCAAAACTCCAAATCTCTTCTTTGCCAGTGGCTAAATCCCGTTTAAGTACAGCCTGGAGAGGGGCATTACCTTGGGGCTGATGGGCAACACCAATGTATAAATAGCGGTAGGGACGACCCACGTTGTTGGGGTTTAGGTCAGGAAACTCGCAACCGCGCTCAATTAAACAGTCCGCTTGGCTAGTCTCTGTGGTCAGGTCTAATTCAAAACGCCATAGCTGTCCTTCAGGAATTCGACTAAAATCAGCTTCTAAGTAGTTTTCTGCACCTTTAAGATCGGGAAATTCTTGATAGCAAACGGAATCTAAGTAGAGCTTGCCATCAGCCTCGAACGCATTGGCATGATGGAAAACAAAGCAGGGTTGCAGATCAACTGTTTGAATGGGGCTGATGCCATCGCGGGGAATAACAATGGCTCGTGTGGGTTGTTTCTCATTGAACTGAATACATTCAGCAGCTCCTTTGATGCCTGCCAGGTAAGGTATGGGATTAAAGCTCACCGGGTTTTGAAAGAAGATGCAGTAGTTCGGGGTGATGGCGAAGTCGTGCAGAAACGCGAACCCTGGAATATTGCGGCGGTGAGTATGCACCAGGCGGCCTTTTGGATCAAATTCGTAGAGGGTAATGGTGCTAGATAGTCCCGTTTTAACGCCGAAGTTGACCAGGCAGGGTTGGTTGTTGGTGCGATCGCAACTTGGATCAATCCGTGGATGGGCAGAAAAAGCTTCCCCCGGTTTGAGCACACCGTCTAAGTAATCCAGACCCAGGGTGTCTAATGTCTCAGGATTGAGTCGATGGGGTTCCGCTGCTTCCCATAGGGCCAGCAATTTTTCGCCCCAATAAATCACATTGGTATTGGCGATGTTCTTGAGGCGTAAATCAAAGGCATTGGCCATGGGACCACCGGGTTTTTGGGTACCAAATACACCGCGATAGAGAGGTTTTCCAGCAGCTCGTTCTTTGACATAACCCTCGGTACGTACAAAGCGATTGCGAAAATAGGCTTTGCCTTGGGCAATAGAGATGGCCGTAATCATGCCATCGCCATCGAAAGGATGGTGTACAGGATAACCGTTAACATCGAGTAATCCTGGGCCATTCCGAAAGAGTGTTCCTTCTAGTTCAGCGGGAATGGTGCCATCAATGTCTTCAATTGCATAGGCATACTCATTGGGCTGTGAACGATAGCCGCTACGCCAATCGTCCATGTCAAAGCTAGTGGAAGCACTGGGAGATGAGAGAGTCTGCATAGGAAGAGGTAATTGATGTGATTCGGGTATGAATTGTGAATGTGTAAGGCCTGCGTGTGATGTTAATCACCACCTAATTGGCTAGCGCGTTATGACGATGTAAGTACCGGTTCTGGAGCCGCTGAATCTTTGTCAGCAGCGTCTTCCCCATCGGCCTCAGATAATTCCATGTCTGACGATGCAGACGTGCTAGGGAGCAAAAATAGTAGTGGCAGTGGTAATAACGTCGTGAGACTGGTAATGGTTACGAGCAGCCACAAATTCTCAAAATCTGTCTCAGTCACATGCAACCAATGGGTTAAGAGGGCACCTAGCTCATGGGAAACAAGACCGGCCAGATTGACAATCGACATTAGCAGCGCAAAGAGGGTGGCTTCTACACCAGCGGGGCATAGTCTTGCTGACAAGACCAGCACAGGCATAAACGCAATTTGGCCCATGATGGTAAGAATTGCGCTATCGCCAAGACTAAACCAGTGATCGTCAATACCGATGCTGCGATTCGCATGGGTCACCAAAAGCAATGTGGTCATGCCCCCCAACGCTGCTAGAACGGTAGACCAAGCAAAAATTGTCCGAAATGGAACGGCTTTGAGAAAGCGCTGAAAAATAGCGATACCTACCAGGGCTGCCAGACTGGTGACTAGGCGGACTCGTCCTAGAAATTCAGGCTCGAACCCTAAATCGTTAGTGGTGAAAAAGAAAAAAGCTGAATCAGCACTGGGGGTGGACTGCCAGAGAAACAGAAATAAAGCAGGCATCCAAATGACCCGTTGGCTAAAGGCTGCCTTTAGCTGTTTGACCTGACTCCATACCGTTTGAAAGTTTGCTTTTTCTTGGGCCGGTTCCTCTGCAATCAGCCAGGCGACGACGGAGACAATTAGGGGAAATGTGGCGGTTACCGCAAAAACTACGCGGGTACTTGTTTGCTCCAAGAGTAATCCGCCCAGGTAGGCCGTTAGTACCCCCCCTAGGGCAGACGCCCCCCAGCACAGTGACTGGAGGGTGCCAACTTCGCTCTGGGATTCTTGACGGGCACGCTCGACCACTAAGGAATCCACAATCACGTCTGCGATCGCAACAGACAGCGAACTGAGCAAGATCATCGTGGTCGCTAGCCAAGCGGTATTAGCGAGGGTTGCCAAGGTCAGCCAAGCCGCTGTACCCATCACGCCCGATAAGACTAGATAGGGGCGTCTGCGATAGCCAATGATAGGTAAGCCATCAGATAAGAATCCGAATAGGGGCTTAATGGTCCAAGGTAAGCTAGCGATTCCGGTGAGTGCTGCAACTTCTGCAGGGCTCAGACCTAAATCATCCTTAAGAAAAAAACTAATTGCTAACCGAGCCAGACCTAAGATGCCTTGCACAAAGTACACCAGCAAGATAGCGGTTAACTCAGTAGTCAGGGGCCGACCTAGTAAAATGCGTTTTTCCAAAAATTGCTTAATACCCTGCGAGTCGGCAGCTGCAGTCATGGACGACAAAAACCTTTAAGAAATGTCAATTAATTTTAATCATAACGATTCTCCTGCCATTGCCCCAGAACATTGGCCAATAATCCAAAAAAATGGGGGCAATGATTTGCCCCCTAAGCCCTGAAATTAATTGAGAAAAAGCGGATCAAATGCTATTGACTATGACTTATCGCGTGTATCTAGAGCGTCGAGACGATATTGCTGGATAGTCGTGTCAGTTAGTGAGCCGCTGCTTTTTGTGCGTAGATTTAGCTCATCTAGGCGACGCTGCTGAAGCGTAGTATTGACCAAAGAATCACTGCTCTTCGTGCGCTGATCCAACGCATCTAACCGACGCTGCTGAAGAGTGGTGTCTACTAAAGAATCATGAGTAGGACTTTTAGCTTCAACAGCAGGTGTAATAGCAGCAGCAGCTAATAGAACTGATAAACCAGAAAGTACGAAGCGTTTCATAGTGTGTCCTCCAAAGAAAGGAAGTTTTTAATGCTTTCTTATCTGTGATTTTGGACAACACATCTGAATAGCCTCTGATAGAAGTCTGAGAGCTTTTAAAAAAAGAATGATAGTTGGCTGAGCAAAGAATGTGATTTAAATCACATTCTTTGCCGGATCACTCAAGGATACGAACAGCTACCGTACTAGCTTTAAACGTGTAGATTTTGCCTTCTAATTCAATGGGGGTGCCAATTTTAATTCTGCTATTGCCTAAGACAGGACCATCCTTGGTAATCTCGGCGGTTCCTGTCAGAGTGATCAACATGTCAGCCGTAAATCCTAGTTCAGGTCTTGGATCAGGAAACGATTTCACTGAGCCATCAGGTTGGGGGACGGCAGTGCTACGGGGCAGAGCTTGCACATCTTTGACGGTAACTTGGCCGTAGGGTTGATTGCGAATAATGATTTTGGTAGTGCCTTCAGCCTTCAGGTCGTCTAGAAACTGTTCAGGATTGAGAACAGTCAAACCTCGAGTCATCACATCGACTTCGACCTCCTGATTAACAGCTCCAACTGGGGCCACCGAACCTGAGGCACCAGGGTAGAAAAATATGGCAACTGCCACCATTAGAATAATCAGTCCTGCTCCAATATCTAGGAGACTGATTTTGCCAAATAAGCGGCCTTTAGAATCCAAAATAGCCATAGTTTCTGGCACTCCGAACAATCCCTACTATTTAGACTTAGTGCGTTTGAAAGCGCTGATTAGCCCAAGCGATAATGTAACAGACATGCAACGTCTCTATACAGAATATGCAAAGCAATCGTTAGTATTTAACCATGGGGCATGTCGATTAAATGGGCGTCAGACTATTAAGCAGTGCCTGGGTTGCAGTGTCAAATCGTAGATTGATGGAGTATCCGCCAGTTGACGAATGCTGCCTCCTCATGTGACTGCTTAAGCTGGGTTTAGTGCCCAAATTTACAGTCAATTAACTGTCACAGCCTCCAGATTAAGCCTCGGCAGCTATCGTTATGGTCAAACCATGGACATCAATTGACTGTTGTCGTTGTCCAACTTCAGAGTTGACCGTACCTGTCTTTTGTTTGATTCATCGTTTCACTACAGTAAGCTGACCATGTCTAATGCATTTCTCCGCTGGGGTAATCGCTGGCAACGCCGTTTAGCCTATGGCTTGATGGCTTTTTTCGTGACGTTAAGTTTTGGCGTCTTTACACCAAGACCTGCTACTGCCGGTTTGCTCGACATCATTTTGCCGACGATTCAAGTGTTTCAGATTACCAATATGTCTGATGAGCAGGAAGTTAGTCTGGGTAAGCAGGTTAATCAACAGCTGCTTTCTAGCTCATTTCGACTACATCGAGATTCCTCCCTCACAGCTTATGTAGATCAAATTGGTCAGAGCCTGATTCCCCATAGCGATCGTCCAGATATCCCCTACGTATTTCAGGTGGTTGAAGACGACAGCATTAATGCGTTTGCCACGATGGGGGGGTATGTATACATTACGACTGGTCTGCTCGCCGCGGCTGACAATGAGGCAGAGGTTGCAGGGGTGCTTGGACACGAAATTGGACACATTGCCGAAAAGCATGCCCTTGATCAGATGCGAGATGTTGCCATTGCCCAGGGTGTGGCCGGGGCCTTTGGGCTGAGCCGCAACCAAATGGTGGGGATTGCTGTGGATGTGGCATTGACTCTGCCCAACAGCCGTAGAGATGAGCTTGTAGCTGACGAACATGGCTTTGTCACCATGGGTGAAGCTGGCTATGATCAGACTGGTATGGCAACGCTGATGCAAAAGCTAGATAGTGGCAACAGCCCACCAGCTATCTTTAGCACGCACCCAAATCCTCGTGATCGAGTAGTGCGTCTACAGCAAATGGATAACGAATCAGCAATTCCTTCAGCGACAGCCGGTACTGATACTACAGCCTATAGTTCTCGAGTTTCCTCCTTGCGGTAAGCAGAGATTCCCCAAAACATAAGGTTTGGATCAAACCAGGTTCTATTTACTAGAGCCTGGTTTTGTTGTATCTGATATTGCGCCAGGTAAAGGCGATGGAGATACTCGCCGTCACCGCCTGTGAATAGAATAGATGTGTCAGGATATTGGCTGATCCAGCTGTGAATAAATTCATGGATGCTAGCCAGGATGGTATGAATTACACCGCCTTGAATGGCACTAGGAGTATCCTGAGCCCACCGTGTTGGTAAGTGTGGCGGCGGGCTGAGATGGGGGAGTGCTGCGGTGTAGTGATGTAAGGCAGCTAGATGCGATCGCACGCCCAATAAAATGGCTCCTCCCACAAACGTACCAGCGTCTCCCGCTGTAAATGTCAGTGCGGTACCTCCATCGATGACCAAAGTAGGCCAACTATAGTGCTGACCCGCGCCCCAAAGCGTAACAATGCGATCCAGCCCCATGGTGGGATACACCTTCTCTAAAGGAAAATGACGGAGCCATCGAATCGTAGATATATGTTCCACCCCCCGTGTTTGGCTGGGCACCACTGAAACAGCCCAAATATTGAGAGATTCAATTGGTAAGAGCCGTATCTGAGAGGGGGCATGGGCTGCCAAAATTGAGGATAAGTCTGGGGTGGGTGTTTGGCTATTGACTAGATGTTCATGGTGCCAAACGTGTTGTAAGTGATCATCCTGAAACCAGGCCCAGTGCCATCGCGTATTCCCAATGACGAGGGCTAGCCAATCAATCATTATTGCTTTAACTATTGGCTTAGTACAGATTTATGCGGTCTAAAATTATTCATTAAAATAGGGACCAGTTATTTCTAACTGGTCCCTTTTAACTTGGCAAAACTCAAAAACAATCGCTAGTCTACTGTTAATTTGGTTGGAGAAATAGATAAGATTAAGTTGCTAGGGTTTACGATTCAAATTTGCTACTTGCCTTATATCGATTGAGATTTGGTTGCTTTTTTCAATTACTTGAAATGATGCTAACCCTACTTAGACACATAGCTAAACCTGAAGAAGATTTGGATTTCAAATGTCAGGAACAATTGGATTTGCCTGACAGCTATTCAGTTGTTTCTATAGGATTAATGTAGCACTAGCGACATGGTCTGATCGATGGCCTTTACTCAAGTTTACAACGGTTTATATAAGTCTTCGATTGATTATCTTTATCAATTTAGAAAATTGGTTAGAGTCAGTTTTGTAACGTTTTAGTCCTACTTTAAGGGTTTCATTTTTTGTTGGCTGACTAATATGATCCTTTGTTCATTTAGCTTCGCCAATCATGCCTGCACCATTGCGCAGCGCGGCTGTTATGAGCATGAGATGCCACCGTATCGAGACTATCTGCTTTCCGATTGCACCTTAGGTAGATAGAGCATTGCGATGACAGTTGCCATCGCAATGCTCTAGTATCGGTCCCGGATATTGTGGTTGAGGCGTCGGTGTCGCGAGCCTGCCCAGCTTGATGGCTATACCGCCCAATGAATTCCGAAGCTGACCCTCTCAGGTTACAATTGTCGCCGCCCGTGGGCACCTGTTTCGAATATCTGGCAATATTGCTGATGACCACCAGGAAAAACCACATTTAGCTTTAGCGGGTCGCTATTATCCCGTGGATCACCAGGGCCTTGGGTTACTTTTGAGATACCATTTTGGGTCTCCACTTGGACGGGACGACGATTTTTAAGTTCTCCACCACTGCTGTCGACATAGGCGACGAGATTGCCATTATTAAAGACGTGGCCGATATTTTGGATCAGCTGGAGGAAGTTGCGATCGCTCCCACCACGCTGAAACACCAATCCATCTTCTGTCTCCACAGCCTGGCTGGTAACCGTATCACCAACACCAATGATCAGCGGCATGTGCGCCGGGTCAAAGTCTTGCTTGACCAGAGCCAACATATCATCCATCGTTCTAGGGGCTTGCCGCGCATTAAATCCAATCCCTAAGGGGTGTACCCCTATTTTCTTGAAGTAATAGCGATTAAGTAAAGCCAGTACTCCAGCTTCCTTAATGGCTCCGCGCAGCATAAATTGAAAATCTGTGGTGCCTGAAGTGGTCTCATTGGCCCACCATACAGCTTCGTCACCATTGTTGTTGCGCCCTAAGTTAGGGGCATAGTGCACAAAAAATGAGTCCCCCAAGCCTTTTTCTACAGCCTCTGTCAAAAGCTGATCCATTAGCACTTTCATGTGTTCTTGAATTTGTTGATAAAGCGCTGGATTGGCAAGCTTTTCGTAAAACGTGTTGAGGTTGGCTGTAGGGGATGCCACATTGTCTAGTACTGATGCATTGATGCAGTGGTTTAGAACTTCTGAGGATAAACCGTGGTTAAGGTTGTTCAAAAACTCACGCAGGGCTGTTGTAATCCGATTGGGGACAGATTGAAGAAAAATGAGCTCATCATCACTGACGCCAGGGTGGTTTAACTGGCCGTAGCGGTCCTGCCACTGCACACCTCCGGCTGCTAGCCCTGGTAAGTGACAATCGCTCACGTCTTTCCCTAATGCCTTTTCAATAATGCCGTTAATTCCTCGTTTGCCAATGTGTTCACCATTGGTCAGAACAAAAAAATGACCATCATAGGCTGTGACAGCTTCTACATATGATGGATGGATTTCACGGTTGAGGGGATCTTTAACCAGTCCCATGCACACTCCATCCAAATCTTGAATGATCAGTAGGTTTTCGGTGTGGGTAAGTAACTTAGTGAACGCCGCGTGATCTAAGGAAAACGTTTGCTGATGTAGTGGTACACATGTTTCAAAGCTGGAGGTGACCATAGGACTTTTGTTAAGAGAATTAGCCGTTTTCGTAAAAATACGGTAGCACTCGTTACGATACAGTTTGCAGTAGCGAGTCACGAGTGAGGGCTCGACCCATGGCTACAATTTATACTCTCCATCCAGAGTCGCCTCAATTGTTTAAAGTCGAGAAAATTCGTAAGCAGTTGCAAAGTGGTGCGGTGATGCTCTACGCCACTGATACTGTTTATGCTATTGGCTGTGATTTGCTGTCTAAGAATGCCATTAAGCGGGTACGGCAGCTCAAGAAACTGTCAAATGATAAACCCCTGACATTTCTGTGCTCGTCGCTGTCGAATATTGCTGAGTATGCCTATGTCAGTGATCCGGCCTATCGGACAATGCGTTATCTGGTGCCAGGACCCTATACATTTATTTTGCCTGCGACAAAATTAGTGCCGAAGCTAGTGATGAATCCTAAACGTAAGACGACAGGGATTCGGGTGCCGGATAGTGCAGTGTGTCAGGCACTCTTGAAGAGTCTGGGCAACCCGATTATTTCCACGTCGGCCCATACGGGGGATATGGATGAAGCTTACTTCTCTCGCTATGAGTTGTTTGATGCTTTAGAGAAGCAGGTTGATCTGATTATTGATAGTGAAGCTGAGCCGAGCTATCTGGCATCGACGATTTTGGATATGACTGAAGATGAGCCAGTCATTCTGCGTAAAGGCTTAGGCTTTGATGCCGTCGAACAATTCGCAGCAGCAGCAATTGAGTAGATCCAGCCAAGGTTTTAGTGGCAACAAGTTCCTATGACACCATTGGTAATGTGTTTTTCTCTCCCATGATTCACATTGAGCCTATGGCACTGAAGCACCTCTTAGTGATTATCTCTGCGTTTCACATACTCAGCACAAAGGCTATCTTCGAATGGATTTATTATCTGGAAGGGCTGTCTCAGGATGATCAAGTTGTGTTCGAGGCTGTGAGCGATGACGGTATTGATGCAACAACGTTGCGATCGCGACAACAAAAAGAGAACGCCAATTGATATGATGTGTCAAGAATAGGGCTACACAGGTCTTCATTCGCATACTAATCAATATTAATGATTTCTGTAGCTGTAACAGTTTTTTGTGATTGCTATTTTTTAGGGAAGATAGTGCCTGAAAATGAATAAAACTTCTTGATTAAAGGCAGTATTTTTACCTTTTACAATACGTGGTTTTTGATTGGAAAGTGAGATGCGCAAAAAAAAAGACTGCCGGTTTGCACCGCACAGTCTAATCATTGGCTTTCAGAATCAAAGAGACTAGATCGTACTGACAGCTACCTTCTGTCTCGGGGAAGATTGCTGATGTGCTCGTTCGGCACATTTCTAGAATAGTCAGTAACTTCGATAGTTGGATAAATCGCTGATGAAGAAATCAGTATTTCGTATGATCTGCCTATAAAACCCGCCTGTAGATAGCGGCTTATACTGGGACTCACTGATTTTCAAAATGAACAGGCTGTTTTTTTAATATCAATTGATTTGACTCTACAGTCAGTCATTTAACCTAATAGTTTTTCTACTCGGTTAACCTGTTTTTGGGCATGAATATCAGAGTATAAAGCTAGGGCACGATGCCAGTGCTCATGGGCAGTATCTTTTTGATGAAGGCTCATATAGCTATGTCCTAGTTCCACATGGGCATTGGCTAGGTCGCACTTGGCACCAATGCTATGAAATAGGGCAATGGACTGTCTGTGATAGTCCATTGCCCTATCCATATGCTGACGCTGGCGGGCAATGGTGGCTAATCCAGTCAGAGCTTTTGCTTTTACTTGTAGATAATGGCCAACATCAGCAAATGTGAGGGCCTGCTGATGTAATGTTTCAGCTTGTTCCATATCCCCTAGCTGACCATAGGTTTGCCCCAAAAGCTGGATAAAATAGGCGAGTCTGCCTGACTTTGGACTGTGATGGGCAAAGGTGCTGAGGCATTGGCTAGCGAGGGTGTGGGCAGCTTTCGTTTGATTATGATAGGCCAGGGCCAGGGCCAGGGCAACCATTGCCTTATCTGCCCAAGCCTGATGTGGGGTATCTTGCCCAAGTTCTATAACGGTATTAAAGGCTGCTTTGGCTTGGTCTAGTTCCCATAGATCCATGGCATACAGTCCCAGGCTCAACCGTGAATCGATGTTTAACATCTGGAGGTAATAGTGGTTGAGGGAATCTGCTGGATCCGTAATCGCTAGTCGCTGCTGAGTAGTTGAGATCGCACCTTGCTGACATTCAATGGCCTGACTAATTTCCCCCGTAATCCAATAAATATCGCCCAGAATATTACGGAGTTCGCTCACCTGGGGCAATGGGTCAGGTGCCGTTTCCAGATGGGATAACACTTCTAAAATTAATGTGCTGACAGGTTGCAATAAGCCCATGCGATACAGGCTACTGGCCAGGGGTAAGAACTGTTGCCATTGGTTATGACGGCTCTGCAACAGCACCTGTGCTGCTGCCTGATATTCATCGATCGCAACATAGTGATAGTAGGCTTCCAATGCTTTCTGAGCATCTAGCAGTTCTGTTAGTTTCTCTATGCTATTAGTCCAATACTGGGCAGCTACCTGATTAGCCTGATACCAGAGGTCGCTTTGTCGTAGCCGTTCAATCGCGACAGCACGAATGACTGGATGCAGCCAATATTGGCCATTTTCCATCTCAATCAGTGAGCGGTTGCGAAGAGATGAAATCGCCCGCTGACCGTCGGTACTGTTACATTGAGCCAGAACAGCAGGCAGCGATAGTGTAGCAATGGTTTGATAGCGATAACAGCTCAGACGACACAAGAGTTGATACGCTATGAGGTCGAGGCACTGGAGTCGATTGATTTGGCTGATGACCAGGTTATTTAAATCAATCTCTGCTAACGGGTCTGCGCCGTAAGCTTGCCAATAGGCCTCTAGGTCACCATTGAAATCAGTTTGTACTGTACTACATAAAATCTCCATTGCCTTGGCGTTACCACCATAGGCACGGTGTAACCTCTGCAAAATCTTGTCAACCTCAGGTAGGCGCAATTGATGATATGTAAAACACTGTTGCCAATCTGTAAAGGTGAGACGAGGTAGGCGATAATGATACGCTCGGATGCCTGGCTCACAGAGACGATCGCGGCTAGTTATTAAGGTTGTTGCATTAATGGAAAAATCCGCTAACAACTTTAGGAGTTCTGCATAACAACGAGCCTCAATAACAAATTGTCCATCACCATCTAGAGCGGGCTCAAGGTTGTCAATGAGAATACCAACGCGTTTTTGTTTTAGATGACGTTTTAATCGACTCAGGCTAATACTCAAGTCCTGACCGGGTTCATCATTGAGATCCTGACGCAGCCACTCGTCGAGAATATTTTTAACCGCAGTTAAGCTGGAGGTTTCCTGCGCAATACGCCACTCTAGCACTACATCGAATGTCATTTGCCGTAAATAATGCTGGGCGAGGGTGGTTTTGCCTAGCCCGCCCTCACCTTGAATAACGATGATTTTGTGCCCTTGATGACTAATGGTATTGATTGTTTCAAGCGCTGCGCTCCGACCAATAAAATGTGGATCTAAAATTGGCGATTCGCTGTTTGGGATCGTTTTTTGAGTGGATTGCGAGGTATGCGATGCACTAACGCGGGGCCAGGCTTCCTCAGCAACGTGCACCATTTTGCGTTTGGCACGTTTCAGCCAGTAGACCAGCCGTGAACGGTAATTACCCTTAGTAATGCGCTCCCCTAATACATCGGAAAGCAAGCGCCATAACTGAGACGCGACATCTTTTACATGACCTTCACTATAGCCAGCAATGGTTGCGATCGCACGGTAGGTTTTGCCTCCCCATACCTGCTTCAATATGCAGCATTGCAGGTCACTGAGGTGTTGTCCTGTTTTCTCATAGAGTAGATAATCCGTAAATTCGATAGCAGTATCGACACCCATCGGCCACAGTCAATGGAAAACCATTGATAGACTACCGTTATCTTCCAAGCCATTGCGCATAGGATATTCCGACTTTTTCAGACCTTTAAATTCAAACCCTTACCTACAATCTCAGACAAAGAACCCTATAGGGTGTAAACAAGCAAGGGGGTACACTGGTCTGACCTGTCTTTTAATCAAAGGATTTTGATGCACTTTCTGTAGTCTGCTGTTCATAGATTATAGAGACGTCTAAATTTCAATGATTTAGGGCATCCTTGAATCATGTCACCGTTCTTAGTTAAGGAGCGTTGTGTGGATGATTGTATGAAAGTCAATGGTTTCGTAAGAGCCAATATTTTAATTTTTCCTTGAACTTGACTATATCGGTTGCGTGACAGCACAGACAGGCCATTCACGTTTAAGGCATATTTGGAGCAATACGTATCTGCAATTATGACGATCCAAACTCTGAAAACTCTACCGTCTGACCTTGACCCTCGCGGTCTACCTAACCACGTTGCTGTGATTATGGATGGCAATGGCCGCTGGGCTCAGAGCCAAGGTTTACCCCGGATTGAAGGCCATCGTCGAGGGGCCATTGTGCTCAAAGATTTGCTGCGCTGCTGTAAGGATTGGGGGATTGGAGCTCTAACTGCCTATGCCTTCTCGACTGAGAATTGGCGACGTCCCCACGAAGAAGTCGATTTTCTGATGGTTCTGTTTGAGCGCTTGCTACGCAAAGAGTTAGCGGAAATGCATGCAGAGGGGGTACGTATTCGTTTTATTGGTGATCTAGACGGTTTACATACATCCCTGCGTCGTGAAATGGAACGCTCTATGGAGCAAACCAAACATAACGATGCTGTGGAGTTTAATGTTGCTATCAATTACGGTAGCCGCCATGAAATTACTCAGGCCTGTCGCTCGGTTGCTGAACGTGTTGAGCAGGGTGAGCTGTCTGCTGATGCGATTACTGAAGAGCTGTTGGAACGTCATCTCTATACTTCTGGCTGTAGCGATCCAGATCTGTTAATTCGCACCAGTGGCGAGCAGCGGCTCAGCAATTTTTTACTATGGCAAATGGCCTACGCCGAGATGTACTTTACTAATGTATTTTGGCCCCAGTTTGACCGCCAACAGTTTCACCAGGCACTGCTAGCCTTCCAAAATCGCGATCGCCGATTTGGAGCCCTGTCAGAACCCGTAAAAGCTAAGGCCTTGGACTTTGTAGAAATTTGAAGAGAGGAATGCACTAGGAAGCGGCAATAGGCGATAAAGAGCAAAACCAAAAGAAGCTCAGCCTATTGCCATGAATGTGCAAGATCGTATCAATCAACTCAACCAA
>NZ_JASATU010000034.1:0-1269 GCF_032906605.1 Leptothoe sp. LEGE 181152 | reverse complement strand
CTGAAAGGGAGACACAACGGCTAAAGCGTATCTAGGACAGCTTCTATAGCTCTTAGCCCTCGTAAATGATACTCAATTTTGTTTCGGTCGAGTCTCATCAAAGCCTGAACTTGTTGGTTGCAACGATGCCAAAAAGGAACCCAGCGATAAGCGGTTAATCCGACATGAAACGCACTGTGTCGCTTTTGGTTGAGACCTTGAGTTTCGGGTCTAGCAATATACTTTTGCAACGCCTTCTGTTTAAGCTGCTGTCCCTGGGTGGTCGCACAGGTATAGGCAATGGCGATTAAGAGCACCAGGGTCATAAACCGCCTGCCCTCAACTCGCGTTTTTTCGAGGCAGTAGCCCCCTAATTTTAGGTCGCGAAACAGTTCCTCTATGGAGAACCTCTTCTGATAGCCTGAGATCGCCGCATCCAGGCTATCGAAGTTGGTGAGAATATACCAAGGTTCGTCAGGTGCAAAACCCTGGTAACGTCGCTTCCATTTTCCCGCGACCTGCACCGGTCCAAACCCTTTACTTTGGGTGACCGTAATTTGATTGAAAAAACAGCTCATTCCGGGGGTGAGTCCAAGCTCACAGAGGGCTATCCAGTCATCATCATCGGA
The DNA here is from genome assembly GCF_032906605.1 of Leptothoe sp. LEGE 181152. Lineage (NCBI taxonomy): Bacteria > Bacillati > Cyanobacteriota > Cyanophyceae > Nodosilineales > Cymatolegaceae > Leptothoe > Leptothoe sp. LEGE 181152. The sequence continues at coordinate 661 of NZ_JASATU010000034.1, read as the reverse complement.
CTGAATTTGGGTTGACTTCTTTTGCCGCAGACAAAAGTAACACGACTGCTCCCCCAACCAACGAGCCAAGTCTACCGAGCAAAACTCTCGGTCACCGAGGACCACCACCGTGTAGTCTGCAAGTCTCGATAAGGCCAACCGCAGGACTTTGCGCTGAGTCCTGCGGTTACTATTACCCAGTTTCTTTAGCCGTTGCCAATAGAGCGGAATGGCTCGTTTGCGCCAGATCAAACTCACCATCAGCAAATTGATCTGCCCCCAGCTTGTGCGGTCGATAGCTACGTACACGGTACTCCCTTTGGCCACGTGCTGATGCTTTAGGAAAACAGTGAATAGGCCCAGCCAGAGACGATTTATATCCATGGCACCCAGCATAAGGAACCGTTGTACTTTTTTCGCCGACTTTCAAATAGAATCGGCAATGGCAGCGCCTCAGCGATGGTCTCTAGGCGCACATCGCGAATCGTGTGCACCACCGTGACTAACAATGACAGTAACAACGACTCACGGGCACTGAGCTTCTTCTCTAGATAGCTTTGGTAGATTGACGGTATCATAGGTCGTGATAGGTTGTGTTCGTAAAACTAGCCTATCTTTTTTTATCTACCCATTCTTAACTACTGAATTTATGGGCCTTGCAGCAGTTGTGTAACCCCGTCAG
>NZ_JASATU010000033.1:0-1275 GCF_032906605.1 Leptothoe sp. LEGE 181152 | reverse complement strand
TGAAGTGAACCCCTGAATTTGGACAGTAAAATCAGATGATAGCAAGTCTAGACTGACATGTATCAATCTGAGACATCCTACAATTCCTTCCTCCACTTTTCCTCAAATTCGCTGGGTGTCAAATAGCTCAAAGAAGAGTGAATTCTTTTCTTCATATACACCTCGTCTAAAAACTCTTCTATTCTCTCATACACTTCATTAAAATTGCGATAGTCCGACAAGTCAACCTCCTCTTCTTTTATTGTTCTCATGAGCCGTTCAGCATAACCATTCTCATAGGCCTTACCCACGCCTGCCATACTAATCGCTATCTCATTCTCCTCCAATATCTGAACATACGCATTGGCGGCATATTGCACACCTTGGTCTGAATGGTGAATCTCTGGAATATACTGGTTCAGTCCTTTCTCCAAAGCTGTTATCGTTAACTGTTTCTCCATCGTTCTATCCAAGTGCCAGCCTCGAATACTGCGGGTAAATACATCCATTAACACGGCTAAATAGACAAATTCGTCCTTCAATCTAATATACGTGATATCGCCAACCCACACTTGCTCTGGACGCTCTACTAACAGCCCTTTGACTAGGTTGGGATATCGCTTATAGCCATGCACACTATTAGTTGTTCGTTTCCGTCGTATTCGTCGCTTTTCCAGTAGTCCCAATTCTCTCATTAATCGGCTGATACGTTTGTGATTAACACGCCATCCCTCTCGCTGTAATTGTTTAGTAATCCGTCGATACCCATAGGTGGGATACCGTCCCGCCACATCAATGATCGCTTTTTTTAGTTCCTCTTCTTGCGTTTGTTTGTCTGATGTTGACCGATAGTAATAACGACTCCGACTGTAGCCAATGACATCACAGATAACCTGGATTGGATACTCGCCTTTCAACTGCTCTATCATGGTTCGTTTCCGCTCAGATTCCACATGTCTGAAGCTTTTTTTGCCACCGCTAACTCCATCGTTAACCGACCCACCATTCGTTCCAATTCTGCTATTCGTTCGGCTGATTCATTTCCTCCTCCTTTGCCTCCAAACGCTAAATGCGCTTGTTTAAGAAATTCATTACGCCAACGATTGATCACTGACGTATGGACTTTATGGGCTCGACTGGCTTCGCTCACACTCCGTTGGCCGCTGACGATCTCCAGCACCACTTTTGCCTTAAATTCGCTACTGTAGTTTCTTGGCTTGCTGGCCATATTCCTTCCCCCGATTGGACTCTAGCTTACGCTCTCTCAGTCCTGTCCTAATTTTGGGGGGCACTACA